>CANJRK010000022.1 GCA_947476765.1 Actinomycetota bacterium | reverse complement strand
GCAGTTGTGTTCTCTGATGCTAAGTATGAAAAGCGTCGTTTCGACGAACTTGATCCATACGTTCGTTACTACGCGATTAACACCAAGAAGGTTCCAAACGTTAAGCATCGTCAAGCAATTCTTGCCGCTGTAAACCGTGATGAACTGCGCACAATTGCTGGTGGCGAGTACGCCGGTGACTATGCAGATGGTGTCGTAAAGCCAAACATCGGTGCAGACTATGCACCAACTGGCTTATGGGATGGTCTACTCGGTGATGTAATTCCAGCCGAAGGAAATCCAGAACTAGCTAAGAAGTTAATTGCGGATTCGGGAGAAGCATTCCCACAGCCATTCGTAATTGACTACGGCCAGAGTGAAACTGCTGATAAAGCTGCTGCTTCACTTGTTGCTTCACTTGCAAAGGCAGGCATCGTTGCCACGCTTAATGCAATTGAGCCAGGCGCTTACTACGGCGTAGTTCTAGATCCAGCCAAGCAGGGCTCAATGTCTGCTTCCGGCTGGGCTCCAGACTGGTCAAACGCATCGACAGTTCTTCCAGAACTGTTTGCTGCAAACGGTGGATTCAACCTGTCGCAGTGGGATGACGAAGCCTTCTTGGCCGAGTCAAATGCTGCCAAGGTAATTACCGATCGCGCAGAACAAGCTAAGGCTTGGCAGGCTCTAAGCAAGAAGTCCATGGAATTGGCTCTTGCTTTACCTACCCGCTTTGGTAAGGAACAGCGCATCGTTGGTTCAAAGGTTGGCGGTGCCTACATTTGGGGACCGTACGGCTCATGGCCATACGCATCACTATCAGTTAATTAATTAACTAGCGGTTATGCCTGTGAGTGGGCAACTTGTCCACTCACAGGCGTTGCCGCGAATTCTTGTCCAATTCGAAAATGAAAGGTGAAAGATGTTTCCCTACATTGTCAGACGTGTAATCATCATGATTTTCATGTTGACACTTCTGAGTATCGTCACCTTTTTACTCTTTAACGCAGTACCGACAGATCCAGCGAGATTGACCTGTGGCAAAACTTGTACCCCAGAAATAGTTGCCGCTAATCGCATCCGATTAGGGTTAGATCAGCCATTGTTGACGCAGTACATCGATTGGATCCGAGGAATTTTTGTCGGCCGTACTTACGGTTCAGGATCTGCAACTTTTGATTGCTCGGCACCTTGCCTCGGGTACTCATTCCGAAATGGCGAAGAAGTAACCGTATTAATCCTGGACGCCATTCCAGTAACTATGTACCTAGCAATTGGCGCATTCTTACTATGGATGCTGGTCGGTATTTCATCAGGAATCATTGCTGCCAAACACCATGGCAAATGGCAAGATCGCGCAATTATGGGAGTTTCGTTAATTGGGTATTCACTGCCAGTATTTTTCGTTGGATTGTTGTTTTTAGTTTTCGTCATTGTCCGCTGGAATCTTTTGCCTTACCCGGACTACGCATCGCCTTTCGAAGATCCGGTTGCGTTCTTCCAAACAATGTTGCTGCCATGGGTGACTTTGGCGATCCTTTACGCGGCTTACTACGCTCGGCTAACTCGTTCCCAAATGTTAGAAACTATGGGTGAGGATTACATTCGCACAGCTCGTGCCAAGGGCCTGGCAGAGCGAGTAGTTTTTCGCAAGCACGCCTTACGCGCTGGCTTAACACCAATTGTTACCTCCGCTGGCCTTGACCTAGCTGGCCTACTTGGTGGCGCCGTAATCACGGAATACATCTTTAGTTTGCCCGGTCTAGGTCGATTAGCAATTGGTGCAGTTACAGAATATGACTTGCCAACAATTACCGCGACCGTGTTGGTAGCCGCCGTTTTTGTAATTGTTGCAAATCTCGTAGTTGATATTCTTTATGCCGCAATAGATCCGCGGGTGCGCCTGACATGACAAATTCCAATGTGATTTTAGAAGTTAAAAATCTAAATGTTGAATTTACAACAGATGATGGAATCGTCCATGCCGTAAACAATGTTTCCTACACAGTTGAGCGCGGCAAGACTCTGGCGATAGTGGGCGAATCAGGTTCTGGCAAGAGTGTTTCCAGCTTGGCAGTAATGGGACTTTTGACGGGCGCCAATTCAAAGATAACTGGTGAAGTGTTCTTCAATGGGAAAGAGTTAATTGCTGCTGACCCTGAGGAAGTCCGAAAACTTCGTGGCGATGAAATGGCGATGATTTTTCAGGATCCATTAAGTGCACTGCATCCCTATTACACAATCGGCGATCAATTGGCCGAAGCGGTTCGAGTTCATCACGATATCCCGGAGGCGCAAGCTCTAGCGCGCGCCGCTGAGATGCTTACTAAAGTTGGCATCCCTGATGTTGAGCAGCGAATTGATGAGTATCCCCATCAACTTTCGGGCGGTATGCGTCAGCGAGTAATGATTGCAATGGCCTTGATTAATGGACCCGAACTCTTGATTGCAGATGAGCCAACTACTGCATTAGATGTGACGGTGCAGGCCCAGATTTTGGACTTACTTCGGGAGCTGCAAAAAGAATTTGGCACCGCAATCGTTTTAATCACCCATGACTTAGGCGTAGTCGCAGACTTAGCTGATGAAGTTTTGGTTATGTATGGTGGCAGCGCAGTTGAACACGCGCCAGTGCGAGAAATTTTCTATTCTCCGCAAATGCCTTACACCTGGGGACTGCTGGCATCAATTCCACAGATTTCAGAAAAGAAAGAACAGTTAGATCCAATTCCAGGATCTCCACCATCACTTTTGAATTTGCCAAAAGGTTGCGTGTTTGCACCGCGCTGCACATTTAAAGACCAAGTTGCAGACCATGCCTGCGCCGATTCATTTCCAGAGCTTTTGGTAGTTTCGCCGAACCATGAAGCGCGCTGTCACTTAACGGAAGCCCAACGCAACACAATTCGCGCTGAACGCAAGATCGGAAAGGTGAACTAATGACTACTCCGATCTTGAAGGTAACAAATCTACAAAAGTATTTTCCAATTCATGGCGGTGGCCTATTCAACCGGGTAGTTGGAAATGTGCGCGCCGTCGATGGGATTTCGCTAGAGGTAAATCCTGGTGAAACTCTAGGACTTGTTGGAGAAAGCGGCTGTGGCAAGTCAACTGCTGGCCGAGCTATGTTGCGTCTGATTGAACCAACTTCTGGCGCTGTTGAATTTGATGGTCAAGACCTAACTAAATTGAAGAAAAAAGATCTTGTTCCGCTGCGCCGCGAGATGCAGATGATTTTTCAAGATCCATTCTCATCCCTTAATCCTCGGCAAACTGTTGGTGACATCATTGGCGCTCCATTCAAAGTCCAAGGAGTAAAGCCAGAAGGTGGAATCGCTAAGGCAGTTCAAGGTTTGATGGATCGAGTTGGCTTAAACCCAGAGCACTACAACCGATATCCAAATGAGTTTTCTGGTGGCCAGCGCCAACGTATTGGAATTGCTCGTGCAATTGCGCTAAAGCCAAAATTGATTGTTTGTGATGAACCGGTTTCCGCGCTCGACGTATCAATTCAGGCTCAGGTTTTGAATCTGCTTGATGATATCCAGCAAGAATTCGGTTTAGCGTACTTATTTGTGGCACACGATTTATCGGTAGTGCGTCACATTTCAGATCGAGTCGCAGTGATGTACCTGGGCAAAATCATGGAATCCGCAACGCAAGCCGAACTTTACCAAGCGCCATTGCATCCTTATACGCATGCCTTGCTATCTGCGGTCCCGATTGCTGATCCAGACTTGGAACGTTCCCGTGAGCGAATAATTCTCACAGGTGACCTGCCTAGCCCAAGTAATCCGCCAAGTGGTTGTGTTTTCCGTACCCGTTGCTTCAAGGCTCAAGCTCGTTGCGAAACTGAAGTTCCAGAGTTGCGGGAACTAGCTAGTGGGCACAAAGTGGCTTGTCATTTCCCAATGGATTCCAGCACTGCATCGGCTACTGGCACAGACTTTATTGGCTAGCAGGATTTGGGTAGTCCGAATCAGCCTTTTAAATTAGTTTGAAAAAATTCAACAGTTAGCAGCATCAAGTTTTCTGAAATAATTTCTTGTGGCGTCATATGTGTGACCCCCGACAGTGGCAACACAGTGTGTGGTTTCTTGTTTGCAAGTAAAGCACCACTAAATGCAAGCGAGTGCGCTGCAACCACATTGTCGTCCGCCAAGCCATGCACCAGCATCAGTGGTCGATCCAATTGATTGGCTTTAGAAATTAGCGAGTGATCAGTATAAATCTCGGGAAACTTTTCCGGATGGCCTAAATATCGCTCGGTGTAAGCCGTGTCGTACCAAAGCCACTCAGTCACCGGAGCGCCAGCAACTGCTGCATGAAATACATCAGGACGCTCGAGCACTGCTAGGGCAGATAAGTAGCCACCGAAGGACCAGCCAGTAACTCCGACGCGGTTTACGTCAACGTCGTGGGGAAAGTGTGCTGCTACAGCAGCCACAGCTGCAACTTGATCTTCGATAACCGCTTCGACAAAATTTTGGTAAATTGAATGGTCCCAAGCTGGTCCACGACCACCAGTGCCACGGTTATCCGCGATGATTACAACAAAACCTTGGTCAGCAAACCACTGATCTGCTGCATAGTTCAACGCACCATTTAGAACTTGCGGTCCATGTGGCCCTCCATAAGGACGCATCATCACAGGAAGTTTTTTACTTCCTGGCACATGGTCGCGCGGAAATAGAACTGCGGTATTAACTTCATGGGGCCCAGTTTTCAGTAAATGAACTTGAGCCGTGAAGCTAGGCGATTCAGCAAGGGAATCAAAGTAGTGCTCAGTTTTAACACCACGGCGCAATTGGTAGCTGCGAGTATTGGTATCTAGGCGGGATTCAATTAGTACCTGTAAGCCTGCAGTTGTTGCAGTGGCCGTTGCAACACCGCCTTGCGCTAATTCGGTAATCGAGCCATCAAATGAAATCCGAAGTACATCTCGATTAATTGCATCATAGGTGGCTACCACATCGACATAATTTTCGGTGATATCCAAGATAGCCATAATTTGCAGGCCGACAGGGGAGATAGCTTTACTAGAGATCTGTAGTTCCCGAGTATCGGTTGATCGATTGTCTACGACCGAGACAATTTGTGAATCGTGCCAACGAGGCTGACCAGGGATAACTTCGACAAATTCATGATCAGTAATTTCATGAACATTCTCTAATCCAGTTTCAGTCACAGCAAAAGTTACAAAGTTTTGCTGACTTCGATCTGCAACCGTGATTAACGCGTTGCAATCTTTTTGCCAAACAACTGATATCAAATACTCAAATGCATCGTTATCCCAGATAATTGGTTTCGTTTCACCAGAAACTTTGATTTTGGCTAATCCAACAGTTGCATTAGTGGTTCCAGCCGCTGGGTAGTGCACTTCTTGTGGCTGCTTACTTGGAGTTGCTGGATCAGAAATCCACCAACTTTGCACTTGCGAGTCATTGGAATGTTCAACAATTAGTTCAGTGCTATCTGGCGACCACCAGAAGCCATGCATTCTGCCGAACTCTTCAGCAGCAATAAAGTCAGCTAAACCCCACGATATATCTTCAGAAGTTTCTACCGTGAGATTAATCTCGCTTGTGCCATCAAAATTACACAGATACAAGTCTTTGCCATTAGACCAGGCAATGTACTTGCCATTTGGTGAAACCTTTGGGTCAATTACAGGACCCGTGACTTCGCGGATATTAAATTCGCCAGACTTAACGTCACCAGTAAACAATTGGCCAGAAAGGGCAAAGCCAACCACATTCCCAGTGGAATCAGTGCTGTAACTAGTTATGCCAGCTGTAGTTTCGCGCATTCGTTCACGACGGGCTCGCTCGGCAGCGGGAATGTCCCCGTCATCTGCCAAAAGCAACCGTGGGTCTGCCAATCTTCGCTCGAGCCGCGCCGCAACGTCATACATCCATAAGGAGTTGACGGCATCTCGACCGTGATCACTACGCAGGAATAAAACGTAATCGCCGGCTTCGCTGATATGAAAACTGCGTGGCGCGCCAAGTTGGAAATTTCTCGTAGCAGCACTTTGTCGTGGAAAGGATTCAGTCACCCCTTGATCCTGTCACGACTTGACGGCCGTTGTCTCGTACAGTTGTCCCATGGCCAAACGCTTACTTCTGGTGCATGCTCATCCAGACGACGAAACAATCGGCAGTGGTGCGACGATGGCAAAGTACGTCGCTTCTGGGGCTCAAGTCACACTTGTTACCTGCACGCTTGGGGAAGAAGGCGAAATTCTGCTTCCAGAATTAGCTCACCTAGCTTCGGATAACTCCGATGGCCTCGGAGAACACCGCATCACAGAACTTAGAAATGCCATGACCGAACTTGGAGTTAGTGACTGGAGATTACTCGGTGGCCCAGGAACTTATCGAGATAGTGGCATGGTTGGGACGCCACCGAACGAACGCCCAGACTGTTTTTGGAAAACCGATCTGTTAACTGCGGCGCGCGATTTAGTTACTGTGATTCGTGAAGTTCGACCACAAGTGTTGATCACTTATGACGACTTTGGTGGTTATGGCCATCCGGATCATATTCAGGCACACCGGGTCGCAACTTATGCTCGGACTTTGGCAGCTGCGCCGAGCTTTGCGCCAGAATTGGGCGAACCTTGGTTTATCACCAAGGTTTACTGGACCGCCTTTCCAGTAAGTGTGATGCGCGCCGGTATCGAAATGCTGCAGGCTGCTGACGAAGACACTGGCTTTGCCGCGCAAGACCCAAATGACATTCCATTTGCTTGCCCAGATGAATTTGTAACTTCAGCAATTGATGGCGGGGAATTTGCTGAGCAAAAACTTCGAGCCCTAAAAGCACATGCCACACAAATCAGTACTGAAGAGGGATTCTTCGCACTTTCAAATAATTTGGGTGCCGAAGTTATGGGCACCGAGTACTACCGGCTTGTTTCAGGTACTGCCGTTGGACCATTTGATGAACAGGGTCGTGAAACTGATTTATTCAATGGCCTTACTGAAATAGAACTGAGTAATTAATTGTCAAAATTACAGATCGTCGGATTCAGTGCCATTGCTGGAATTTTTGTGAGCTCAATCGCAGGATTTGCACATGCTGATCGCACAATTTTGGTAGGAGTACGAATCCCATTTGGCTTGCCATTGGCCCTAAGTATCTGCGTGCTAACTTTGTTGTGGCTGAATCGACAATTTCGCACTCGTCTTGCCGGCACGGTATTTGCGGTCATCTGGGTACTGGTAACTCTACGAATGGCAATTGAATCCGGTACCAAAGACTTGGTTTTTACAGTTACCTGGTACTCCACTACTTACATAATTGCCGGCGCCATTTTGTTATCTGCCGCTGCAATGATTCCGCCGATGCGCCAGCCTCAACCTCAGGATTCTGAAGCAATCGAGATCTAATGACCGAGCCTGATGCGACAAAAATCCCATTGGGCAGGTAGGTTTGTACCATTAGTTACGTATCGGTATGGAGGTCGAAATGACTTATGTGATCGCACTGCCTTGTGTGGATGTTAAAGACAAGGCTTGTATCGAAGAATGCCCAGTAGATTGCATCTACGAAGGCGATCGCATGATGTACATCCAGGCTGATGAATGCGTTGACTGTGGAGCCTGTGAGCCAGTGTGCCCAACTGAAGCAATTTATTACGAAGATGATGTGCCAGAAAAATGGGACGAATTCAAGGGACTCAACACCGCATTCTTTGAAACTATCGGATCCCCAGGTGGTGCTGCCAAGACTGGCAAGACCAGCAATGATCCCGAAGCTGTTAAGTCTTTGCCACCACAGGTGAGTTAACTGATCTCACCACTTGCAAGCGGTTTACCGGATTTTCCGTGGGATCGAATTGCCGCTGCTGGGGAGTTAGCTCGCAAACATCCAGACGGCATAGTTGATTTATCAATCGGCACACCAGTTGATGACACTCCAGAAGTAATTACAACTGCGTTACGGGATGCGGCAAATGCTCCTGGCTATCCCACAGCAGCTGGCCTGTTGGAATTACGGCAAGCATGGGTCACTTGGGCTCAGCGAATTTTGCATACTGATTTAACTGTTGATCAAGTTGTGCCATCAATTGGTTCCAAAGAAATCGTTGCCTGGCTGCCGATAGTTTTTGGATTAACTAAAGATAGCTTGGTAGCAATTCCCGAGCTTGCCTATCCAACATACGCAGTTGGCGCACTAATGGCACATGCAAAGTTTGTAACCTACATAGATGCCTCTCAGATTCCCGATAATGCAGATTTGATTTGGGTGAATTCACCGAGTAATCCAACGGGCGAAGTGTTAAGTGTTGCCCAACTCCAAGCCCTTGTTGCGCGCGGTCGAGAAATTTCGGCTCCGGTCGTAAGTGATGAGTGCTACATCGAATTGGGTTGGGATGTTGAGCCGGTTTCAATTTTGGATCCCCGAGTTTGTAACGGTGACTTAACGGGTGTGCTGGCTGTGCACTCACTTTCCAAGCGATCGAATTTGGCCGGGTATCGATCCGGCGCTGTTTTAGGCGATGCCAAATTGATTTCTGACATTGTTTCGCTTCGCAAACACGCTGGGATGTTAGTTTCAACCCCGGTGCAATTGGCAACAGTTGCAGCCTTGAGTGACGATGCTCACGTACAAGTGCAGCGGGAACGTTATGCCAAGCGACGTGAGATTCTTCACGCTGCCCTCCTTGCAGCTGGATTCAGTATCGAGCACTCTCAGGCTGGGCTTTATCTCTGGGCCACTAATGGCACTGACTGTTTGGCCACGGTTAATTGGTTTGCGGAAAACGGAATTCTGGTGGCTCCTGGTGATTTTTATGGACCGGCTGGCGCCATGTATGTCCGACTAGCCCTAACTGCCACAGATGAGCGCATAGCCAGCGCAGCAGCCCGCCTGATGGCTTAGGCCGTTGACCTGATTAGTCCTAGTAGGGCAGTAAATAGTAAGTTTGGCTTATGTCCCAAGCCAAACTAGTCCATCCAAACGGCGAACTATTACTCAGTGAGGTTCCTGCCACGGTTGGTGCTTCAGGCTACGACGTGTCTTCGTTACTGAAAGACACTGGACACATCACGCTTGACCATGGCTTCATGAACACCGCATCATGCGAATCTGCAATCACCTACATTGATGGCGACAAGGGAATTTTGCGTTACCGCGGTTACCCAATTGAACAGTTAGCAGAAAAAAGCACTTTTCTAGAAACCTCGTTCTTGTTAATTTACGGCCACTTACCGAGCGCTCCTGAACTTGCTAAGTTCACCGAAGACATCAGCATGCACACAATGGTGCACGAAGACCTTCGCAGATTCTTTGACGGCTTCCCACGCGACGCACATCCAATGCCAGTTCTAAGCAGCGCAGTTAGTGCGCTTTCCACTTTTTATCAAGACTCACTTGATCCATTCGACGAACGTCAAGTTGAAATTTCCACAATTCGCTTAATGGCAAAAATTCCAACTTTGGCTGCTTACGCATACAAAAAGACAATCGGTCAGCCATCGCGTTACCCAGATAACTCATTGGATTACGTTTCCAACTTCATGAACATGACCTTCGGTGTTCCAGCCGAGCCTTATGAAGTTAATCCAGCAATTGTTAAAGCCTTGGATATGCTTTTCATTTTGCATGCTGATCACGAACAAAATTGCTCAACATCAACAGTTCGCATGGTGGGTTCATCACATGCAAACTTGTTCGCATCAGTTTCAGCTGGTATCAATGCACTCTTTGGCCCGCTTCACGGTGGGGCCAACCAAGCAGTATTGGAAATGCTCGAAGAAATTCAAAATTCTGGCGACACAGTTCAGCAGTTCATACAGCGAGTAAAGAATCGCGAAGATGGCGTAAAGCTCATGGGCTTCGGCCACCGGGTTTACAAGAGTTATGATCCACGCGCAGCTATTGTGCGCAAGCATGCTCACGATATTTTGACCATGCTTGGCGTGCAGGATCCGCTATTTGATATTGCTCGCGAACTCGAAGACGCTGCGTTAAATGATGAATTCTTTATTGAGCGCAAACTATATCCAAATGTTGATTTCTACACTGGTTTGATTTACCGAGCAATTGGTTTTCCAACTCGCATGTTCACCGTGCTGTTTGCAATCGGCCGAGTTCCAGGTTGGATCGCACAATGGCAGGAAATGATTACTGACCCGGATACCAAAATTGGTCGGCCACGTCAGGTTTACATTGGTGAAGCCGAACGTGGTTACGTCGATTTAGCTAAGCGCTAACTAAGTAAAAAATTTAGTTCTTGTGCAGGGCGTCGTTCAAGCCGCCCCAAGTTCCTTCTCGAGTTACTGCTTCTAGTGCGCCAGAAACTGAGTTACGGCGGAAAAGCAATCCATTCGCTCCAGACAACTCCCTAGCTTTAACGACTTTGCCATCAGGTAGCGTAATTTTTGAACCGCCGGTTATGTAGCAACCAGCCTCGACTACACAACTATCACCAAGCGAAATTCCAACACCAGCATTTGCACCGACTAAGCAATTTTCTCCAATTGTGATTACCTCT
>CANJRK010000021.1 GCA_947476765.1 Actinomycetota bacterium | reverse complement strand
CAATTCCAACTACTGCATGTTTGCCTTGAAGTTGAACTAATATTCCACCAACTTTTTTCAACTCTTGATTCGGGGTTAGTGCCATTAAGTCATTTGGCCATTTAAGGCGAATTAATTCCGTATGTTGAGAAAGGCACCCATGAATTACCAGTCCGACCAACAAAGGAATTGCGGACACCTGGCATGGGAATGCAGAAATTGGAATCCCTACGCTCAACGCGATCCCTGCACCAAATGGACTCTGCCATGGTCGCTGTAATCGTCCCCGGCCTTGGATCTGTTTATCTGCAGTCACAACCATCACAGCATCAGATTTGGTACCAGCCAAACGTTCAATGATTAGGTCATTTGTTGAACTAACTTGCGCAAAGACCTCAATATCGCGCCACGTAGAGGAAGTTTTAGCTAACTCACTTAATATAAGAGCAGGGTCAAGCGCTGCACGTTCGCGTTTCACATCTTTTATACCCACATCGCTAGGGTAGGCGAAGGACTAGTACGGAGGAACCAGTGAGCGCCGAAAAGGGTCAGAAAGCCAACGACATCCATACAACTGCGGGAAAGATTGCAGATTTGGAGCAACGCCGAGTGGACGCAGCCAGCCGACGTTCTGAGTCCGTTGACAAACAGCATGCCCGAGGCAAACTCACTGCCATGGAGCGCATCGAACGCCTGTTAGATGAGGGTTCATTCCAGCAAATTGATGGACTAGCTCGACATCGCTCCCATAATTTTGGAATGGAAAAATCGCGACCTTATGGCGATGGCGTGATCACTGGCTACGGAACAATCGATGGTCGTCAGGTTTGTGTCTTTGCCCAGGACTTCACTGTCTTCGGTGGATCCCTCGGCGAAGTATTTGGTGAAAAAATTTGTAAAGTTATGGACCTTGCACTTAAAACAGGCGTACCTATGATTGGCATCAATGACTCAGGTGGCGCTCGTATTCAAGAAGGTGTTGTTTCGCTAGGTCTTTATGGTGAAATATTTAAGCGTAATGCGCATGCATCTGGTGTGATTCCCCAAATTTCTTTGGTACTTGGACCCTGTGCAGGTGGCGCGGTTTACTCCCCTGCTTTAACTGACTTCATAGTTATGGTGGATCAAACCTCGCACATGTTCATCACTGGACCGGAAGTCATCAAGACTGTGACCGGCGAAGAAGTTGCATTCGAAGACTTAGGTGGCGCTCGTACACATAATTCAAAATCTGGCGTAGCGCACTACATGGCATCCGATGAAGACGATGCTTTGGAATATGTAAAGAATTTGCTTTCATTTCTACCCAGCAACAACATGGATGAAGTTCCATTTCTTGACATTGAAGCCGACTTGGAAATTTCTGATGCTGATCGCATGCTGGACACCATCATTCCGGATTCGCCAAACCAGCCTTACGACATGCATAAAGTTATCGAGACCATCGTTGACGATGGCGAATTTCTCGAAACCCAATCACTCTTTGCCCCAAACATAATTTGTGGTTACGGTCGAGTTGAAGGGCGCCCTGTTGGTGTTGTAGCAAGTCAGCCAATGCAATTTGCTGGCACTCTTGACATTGATGCCAGTGAAAAAGCTGCCCGATTCGTGCGCACGTGCGACGCATTTAATGTTCCAGTACTAACTTTGGTTGACGTTCCAGGTTTCTTGCCTGGTACCGACCAAGAGTGGCAGGGAATTATTCGTCGAGGTGCAAAATTGCTTTATGCATATGCCGAAGCCACGGTGCCACTGGTTACCATAATCACTCGCAAGGCTTACGGTGGCGCCTATGACGTAATGGGATCCAAGCATCTTGGGGCGGACATCAACTTAGCTTGGCCAAGTGCCCAGATTGCTGTTATGGGAGCCCAGGGTGCAGTAAACGTGCTTTACCGCAAAGAGTTAGCCGAGGCTAAAGACCCAGATGCCGAGCGCGCCAAATTATTGCAGGAATATGATGACAAATTTGCAAATCCTTACATCGCTGCCGAACGTGGATACATTGATCGCGTAATCGTGCCAAGTGAAACCCGCGTAATGGTAGTTCGCGCACTGCGTTCACTACGGGGTAAGCGACAAATTTTGCCACCTAAGAAGCATGGAAACATCCCACTGTGAGTAACGATTTTCAGGTGGTACGAGGAGCTCCCAATCCGCAAGAACTGGCAGCCGTCATTATGGTGATCACATCCCAAGCCGCGCAAGCGGCACAGGCTCAAAGTAAGCGAGCGCAGCTAAGCAACGAATGGAATGCACCGCACCGAAGTGTCCGAAAGCCATTTGAGCATGGTGCAGGTACCTGGCGCAGGTCTGCGCTACCCCATCCTTACTAAATTAAAGTAGTCATACATGTCTCGCACAGTTCTACTCGCTTCGGCGTCAATTTCTCGCTTTTCACTTTTGCAGTCCGCTGGCATCACACCCTTGGTGCAAGTTAGTTATGTTGACGAAGATGCCATTGCTGCTAAGTTAGCGCCGATTAGCACCGCAGACTTGTGCCTAGACTTAGCAGCAGCCAAAGGTGAAGCAGTTGTCACCAATATCACAGTAACTCAAGAGTCTGCGTTACTCGTAGTAGCGGCTGACTCAATGCTTGAATTCGAAGGTCAATCCCTTGGTAAGCCAGTAAGTCCTGAGATAGCAATTGAGCGTTGGAAACAGATGCGAGGAAAGTCTGGCTACTTGCATACGGGACACTGGATGAAGGACTTGGTTACAGGTCAGGTGCGAAGCGGTCTAGCTGGAGCTGAAGTTGAGTTCGCTGATGTTTCAGATTCCGAAATAGTTGCCTATGTTGCAAGCGGCGAACCACTAACAGTTGCAGGTGGATTCACACACGAAGGCAAAAGCGCTGCATTCATAAACCGAATTACAGGTGACAGTCCTGCAGTTGGTGGAATTTCCCTAGCCCTGTTGCGCAAATTTGCGCTAGATATGAGCATTGAATGGACCGAACTTTGGGACTTATAGACTTAGGTAAACCAAGCCAAGGAGTTTAAGTGGCCAGCACTCGCAAGATTAAAAAGGTTCTAATTGCCAACCGTGGCGAAATTGCAATTCGTGTTGCAAGAGCCTGTGCCGATTCTGGAATTGCAAGTGTGGCGGTTTACGCGGATCCTGATCGAGATGCCCAGCATGTCAAAGTAGCCGATGAGGCGTTTGCACTTGGTGGCAACACAGCTGCAGAAAGCTACTTAGTTATTGAAAAACTCATTGCTGCTGCAGCAAAATCAGGTGCCAATGCCGTGCATCCTGGTTATGGCTTCTTATCAGAAAATGCTGAATTTGCTCAAGCTGTAATCGATGCGGGATTAATTTGGATTGGTCCACCACCACAAGCAATTCGTGACCTGGGCGACAAAGTTTCGGCACGCCACATTGCCTCTCGCGCCGGTGCACCGCAAGTGCAAGGAACACCAGACCCAGTCAAAGACAGCAAAGAAGTTGTTGCTTTTGCCAAAAAGCATGGCCTACCAATTGCAATTAAAGCAGCATTTGGCGGCGGCGGCCGAGGATTAAAAGTAGCCCGCAACATCGAAGAAATTCCAGAGTTATTCGACTCAGCAGTACGCGAAGCGATTGCCGCATTTGGCCGTGGTGAATGTTTTGTTGAGCGTTACTTAGATAATCCACGTCACGTTGAAACTCAGTGCTTAGCCGACGAACACGGCAACGTAGTTATTGTTTCAACGCGCGATTGTTCACTGCAGCGCCGCCACCAGAAATTGGTTGAAGAGGCTCCCGCACCGTTCTTAACTCAGGGACAAATTGACGAACTTTATGCCTCGAGTAAAGCGATCATGAAAGAGGCGAAATATGTTGGCGCCGGTACTTGCGAGTTCTTGATTGGTCTTGATGGCACCATTTCATTCCTTGAAGTTAATACTCGACTTCAGGTTGAACACCCAGTTTCGGAGGAAGTTGCGGGCATTGACTTAGTGCGCGAGCAGTTCCGCATCGCCCAAGGTGAAGCTCTTGGTTACGAAGATCCAGTATTGCGTGGCCACTCTATAGAGTTCCGGATTAACGGCGAAGATCCTGGTCGCGGTTTCTTGCCTGCCCCAGGTGCACTCACGGTTTGGAATCCACCAAGCGGGCCAGGTGTTCGACTAGATGCAGGTTTTGCCAAAGGTGATGTAATCGGCGGAAACTTTGATTCGCTACTAGCAAAACTTATTGTGACTGGCCGAGATCGCCAGGAAGCG
Organism: Actinomycetota bacterium; assembly: GCA_947476765.1. GTDB lineage: Bacteria > Actinomycetota > Actinomycetes > S36-B12 > UBA5976 > UBA5976. The sequence goes on along the minus strand of CANJRK010000021.1, from coordinate 6,324 downwards.
CTGGAGCGTTCCCGTCGAGCCCTTGCTGAATTTGAAATTGATGGTATCGCTACGGCACTAACCTTCCATCGTGCCGTAGTAAGTGATCCCGCATTTGCACCAGCTGATCCGGCGACACCGTTTTCAGTACACACCCGCTGGATCGAGACCGAGTTCAACAACACCATCCCAGCCTTTGTCGGAACTGCAAGTGAGCTTGCCGACGAGTCTGCCCGCACTCCAATTACGGTCGAAGTTGATGGCCGCCGAATTGAAGTGATTTTGCCATCAGATATGTCAATTGGTTCAGCTAGCGGCGGCAAGAAGACTGCTCGCAAGATTGGCAAGAAGTCTGGAGCCGCTGGCAGTGGTGATGCAGTAGTTGCACCGATGCAGGGAACTATTGTGAAAATTGCTGTAACTGAGGGTCAGGAAGTGGCACAAGGTGATTTAGTCGTGGTTCTAGAAGCTATGAAAATGGAACAACCATTAACTGCACATAAAGCAGGCATAATCACCGGTCTAACGGCTGAAGTTGGAACTACTGTCCCAACTGGAACTGAACTTATGGAGATTAAGTAGTAAATCGCCCGGCTCAAAGTGCGGCAAAAACTTCGTTCACCATCTCGATTGTTGTGCCGGGATGAACAAATGCAAATCGACCAACTGTTTCACCTTGCCATGAAGTAGGTGTAACGAAAGCAGTCTGACTAGCGATTAATCGATCTTGCAAGTCACGGTAGTCTTTCGCTTGCCAACCAATTCTGCGCCAAAGGACGACCGACAAATTTGGTTCGATTACCAATTCCAATTCTGGATGTGACCGGACAAGTTCGGCTACTTCCTGAGTTAATTGAACCGATGCTTCAACTGCGTCACTGTACGCTTTGGTGCCGTTTACGGCAACCGAGAACCAAAGTGGCAAGCCACGGGCGCGTCGCGTTAAGTGATAAGCCAGATCAGTTGGATTAATTACATCATCCTCATGCAAAACATCTAAATACGATGCGTCTTGAGTATGAACTGCAGCAGCTAGCTTAGGTTCGCGGTACAGAATTGCTGCTACATCAAATGGTGCAAACCACCACTTATGCGGATCCATTGTTATTGAGTCTGCAAGCTCGATGCCAGCAAAAAGGGATCTTGTTGATGGCGCAAGTAAACCTGCGCCACCATACGCCGCATCCACATGGAACCAAAGATTATTGGCCCGGGCGAAGTTTCCGATTCCAGCGAGGTCATCCAAGATGCCTGCATTTGTCGTTCCTGCGGTTGCAACAATGCCAACTACTGGTGGATCATTTGGATCACATTTTGCCAATGCCCTCGTTAAGTCCTCGACTGTCATGGCGAAGCCAATGGTTTCAACAATCAGCGGCTCTATATCCAAAATCGCTAATGAATTTCCAATTGAGGAATGTGCTTGCTTACTTAAAGCAATTCGCACTGGTGCTCGCTTTTTCATTACGCGACTATCCCGACCAGTTTCCCGCGCAACTGTCAGCGCGGCCAAATTTGCTGCCGAGCCACCCGAAACAAAGGTGCCGCCTGCGCCTTGGGGCAATCCAGCGACGTCAGCCATCCATCGCAAAACTTGATTCTCTGCAGTAATTGAACCGGCAGCTTCTAGCCAAGAAATTCCTTGAATAGATGCACAAGAAACGATCATGTCGAATAGGAGCGCAGCTTTAGTTGGCGCTGTTGGGATAAAAGCCATAAACCTTGGACTATCCCCCGAGACAACCGCACGTGAGACCACTTCGTCATAGAGCTTAAGTACGTCAGCTGCAGCGTTGCCCTCGGGTTTGATTAACCCAGCCAAGGCAGCTGCCAAAACATCTTTATCGCCTGGGAAGTCCAACGGAACTTCTGGCATAGCCAATCGATCCCGCATGTAGTCAAACACTAAATCGGTTAATTCTGGGTTGTATTTGTGCATTCTGGTAACTGCAGGATTTGAATCAGACATTGAAACCACCAATGACTAGGTGTGTGAACCGCCGAACTCAAATTAGCCAGCAGGGTATTCACAACCAAGTCAATGTTATCTGGAAGTCGCCTAAAAAATCTCAGGTGGGTTGTAACGACCCCAAACCTCGCGTAGGGCATCGGCAACTTCGCCACCACTGGCTTGGGCAGCTAGTGCGACTTTCATTGGGTACATAACATTTTCTGAGGTTTCCGCCGCGCGCTTAATCGCATCTAGCCCGCGAGTTACCTCTGCATTATTGCGACTGGCTCGAATAGCCTGGAGCCGAGCGGTTTGCTGCTCGCCAATCGCTGGGTCAACTCGAAGCGGTTCGTATTTTTCTTCGACATCTATTGCAAATTTATTCACGCCAACAACAGTTCGCTCACCTTTATCGATTTGCAGGGCGTAGTCGTAGGCGCTGGTTTCAATTTCATTCTTTTGGAATCCAACTTCTATTGCCTTGGCTGCGCCACCAAATTCCTCAACTTTAGTCATCAGCCGCAGAATTTCAACTTCAATTTCATCCGTCATTGCTTCAACTACATAGGATCCCGCGAATGGATCAACTGTTGCTGTGATATCGGTTTCATATGCTAAAACCTGCTGAGTTCGTAGCGCCAAACGCGCAGCTTTTTCTGTCGGTAAGGCGATTGCTTCGTCAAATGAATTAGTGTGCAATGACTGAGTACCGCCTAAAACTGCAGCTAAGCCTTGGATGGCTACTCGAACCAGATTTACTTCCGGCTGTTGCGCGGTCAATTGAACGCCTGCAGTTTGAGTATGGAATCGAAGCATTTGGCTTTTTGGATTCGTTGCCTTGAATTCATCTTTCATAATTCGCGCCCAAATGCGACGGGCAGCTCGGAACTTGGCAACTTCTTCCAAAATTGTTGTCCGTGATACAAAGAAGAAAGCGAGTCGCGGCGCAAAATCATCGACATCCATGCCAGCAGCAATCGCTGCTCGCACATATTCAATTCCATTGGAAAGTGTGAATGCAATTTCTTGTGCAGGTGTGGCTCCTGCTTCACCCATGTGATATCCCGAAATGGAAATCGTGTTCCAACGCGGGATTTCTTTAGCGCAATATTCAAAAATATCTGTAGTCAGACGAAGCGACGCGGCAGGCGGATAGATGTAAGTTCCACGCGAGATGTACTCCTTGAGCACATCATTTTGGATAGTTCCATTTAACGCAGTTCCTGAGATTCTTTCACCCTCGGCAACTAATTGGTACATCAGTAACAAAGTTGCAGCCGGTGAATTTATCGTCATCGAAGTAGAGACTTGGTCGAGCGGAATCCGATCAAACAAAATCTTCATGTCATCGACGGTGTCTATTGCCACGCCAACTTTTCCAACTTCGCCTTGTGCTAATTGATGATCTGAGTCATAACCCATTTGGGTCGGAAGATCGAATGCAACGCTTAGCCCGGTCGTTCCAGCTGCAAGCAGTTGGTGATACCGCTCATTGGATTCGGCAGCCGTACCAAACCCAGCATATTGGCGCATAGTCCAAGGCCGACCTGTGTACATGCTTGGATAAACACCGCGAGTGAATGGGAACTCTCCTGGGACACCCAACTCGACAGCTGGATCCCAGCCATCGCGTGATTCCGGTCCATAAACCGGATCAATAGGTAGCCCTGACTGTGTAATCCCCATAAGTAGAGGTTAGTCCGCTTTACGGCGTCCGATTGTGCGTCCTAGCCAAACCAGCGGATCGTATTTCTCATCAACCACGCGTTCCTTCATTGGAATGATGGCATTGTCTGTGATCTTGATGTGTTCTGGACAAACTGCAGTACAGCACTTGGTGATGTTACACATTCCAAGTCCGTGCTCTTCTTGAGCTTCCCGCTTGCGGTCGCGCTGATCCAATGGGTGCATATCGAGTTCTGCCAGGCGAATGAAGAAACGAGGTCCAGCGAAAGCTCCCTTATTTTCTTCATGGTCACGGATCACATGGCAAGTGTCCTGACACAAGAAACATTCAATGCACTTGCGGAACTCTTGGCTGCGCTGCACATCAACTTGCTCCATGCGGTACTCGCCTGGCTTTAAGTTGTCAGGTCCCTTGAATGCTGGAATCTCGCGTGCCTTCTTGTAATTAAAGGAAACATCTGCGACCAGGTCTTTGATTACAGGAAAAGCCCGAAGTGGAGTAACTGTGATCTCTTCGTCTTCAGCAAAAGTATTCATGCGAGTCATGCACATGAGGCTTGGCTTGCCGTTGATCTCGGCGCTGCAGGATCCGCACTTACCCGCCTTGCAGTTCCAACGAACAGCTAAGTCTGGAGTCTCAGTTGCTTGCAGGCGATGGATTACATCAAGTACAACTTCGCCTTCGCCAACTTCGACCTTGTGTTCTTCAAGTTGACCGGCTTCGCTGTTACCGCGCCAGATTCGCATCGATGCTAAGTAACCCATTAGTTGCCTCCCATTCCAAGCTGCGCGAGTTCTTCCGGCAGCAGGTACTTCTTCAATTCTTCGACATCAAATAATTCAGCCAGCTCTTTTGGCATTGGTGGCAGGGACTGGCGCTCAGTTTTTACCTTCGAGCCATCCCATGAAGTTATTACGTGAATTGCCCGCCATTTTGGATCCATAGTTGGGAAGTCGTCTCGAGTATGACCACCGCGAGATTCTTCGCGTTCCATGGCTGACTTAGCTACGGCTTCACTGACAAGCAGCATGTTCATTAAATCAAGCGCAACATGCCAACCGGGGTTGAACTTTGTGTCCCCCGTAACGCTGACATGCTTTGCACGCTCTTTCATGGTTTCGAGTTTTTCTATGGCCTCGCGCATTTCTGCGCCTACGCGAATGATGCCAACGAGGTCATTCATCATCTGCTGTAGCTCATAATGAACCGCGTATGCGTTTTCTTTGCTTTCACCCTTGAATGGAGCAAGCGCAGATGCTAATGCGCGATCAATTTCTGCTTGCCCCAGCTTTGGCTTGGTAGCTAGAGCACTTACGTACTCACTTGCGCCAACACCAGCACGGCGACCGAAGACCAAGAGATCCGAGAGCGAGTTTCCGCCAAGACGGTTTGAACCATGCATGCCGCCAGCTACTTCGCCAGCAGCAAATAAACCAGGTACGCCAGTTGCAGCGCCGGTGTCTGGATCAACCTGTACGCCACCCATTACATAGTGACAAGTAGGTCCAACTTCCATGGCTTGCTTAGTGATGTCCACGTCAGCAAGTTCCTTGAACTGATGCCACATGGATGGCAGGCGAGCCTTAATAACCTCAGGTGCTAGACGCGTTGAAACATCTAGGAATACTCCACCGTGCGGGGAGCCACGACCTGCCTTAACTTCAGAGTTAATCGCGCGGGCAACTTCATCGCGAGGTAGCAACTCTGGCGGACGACGGTTGTTGTCTGGATCGGTGTACCAGCGATCGGCTTCCTCTTCAGTGTCTGCGTATTGCTTGGCAAATACTGGTGGAATGTAATCGAACATAAAGCGGCGACCTTCGGAGTTACGAAGTACACCACCATCGCCACGAACGGATTCGGTAACCAAAATGCCTTTAACGCTAAGTGGCCAAACCATGCCGGTTGGATGGAACTGAATGAACTCCATGTGCATTAGGTTTCCGCCAGCCTTAAGAGCTAGCGCATGACCGTCGCCAGTACCTTCCCAGGAATTAGAAGTTACCTTGAAGGATTTACCGATGCCACCAGTTGCTAGAACAACTGCTGGAGCTTCGAAAACTACGAATTCGCCAGTTTCACGCCAGTACCCAAGTACGCCAGAAACCTTGCCATCTGTCTTAAGAATTTCAGTAATTGTTAGTTCCGCAAAAACCTTGATCTTTGATTCGTAATCGCCTGTTTCTGCAAAGTCTTCTTGCTGCAGCGAAACAATTTTTTGTTGCATGGTGCGAATTAATTCCAAACCAGTGCGATCACCAACGTGTGCTAGGCGAGGGTACTCATGACCACCGAAGTTGCGTTGGCTGATTTTGCCTTCTGGGGTGCGATCGAAAAGTGCGCCATAAGTTTCCAGTTCCCAAACGCGATCTGGGGACTCCTTTGCATGAAGTTCAGCCATCCGCCAGTTGTTCTGGAACTTACCTCCACGCATGGTGTCACGGAAGTGAACCATCCAGTTGTCTTTGCTATTTACGTTACCCATGCTGGCGGCAATGCCACCCTCAGCCATAACGGTGTGTGCCTTACCAAACAAGGATTTGCAGATGATTGCAGTACGCAGACCACTTGCCCGTGCCTCGATTGCAGCGCGAAGTCCTGCGCCACCAGCACCGATGATTACAACGTCGTATTCGTGACGCTCAAATTCAGCCATGAGTGTTCAAGTCCCCTTAGAAGAAGTAGATGTTTGTGATTTGGCCTGTTG
>CANJRK010000020.1 GCA_947476765.1 Actinomycetota bacterium | reverse complement strand
GCGAGAAATGCACTCCAGTGAAACTGGCGTTATGGCGTAGGCTTTTGGCACTAGCGATTTGCTAAAGGGGAGTTCAATATGTCGGTTAAACCAGTACGCCAGATCACTCCGCCAGCTTCTCGAATTTGGCTTGCCGGCCTGGGTGCAACCGCACTTGCTGCCGGGGCAAACGCAGGTTGGCTTTGGATCTGCGTAAACCTTTTCCACTGGGAAATCGTCGTGCCAGAGATGCCTCAGAGTTCGGTATTAATTGACGCTTCGATTCTGCGAGTTGCGTTAGCAACCGCGATTGCTGGAATTTTGGCAACATTGGCTGCTGTGGGGTTAGCAAAACTATTTATCGGTCCTCGCATTTGGTTCCTAGCGATTGGCTTAGGTGGCGGATTGGCATCGGTCTATGGGGCATTAACTTTGGCGAACGTTTCTCTTTCCGGAAAATTCGCGCTTAGTGTTATGCACATCTTGGCAACTTTCTTAGTTGTATTGCCAATTGCTGAAGCATTAAGAATTCGTGATTCTGATTTACATCGTGCCGATGTTAGGTATCACGAACACCTCGATAGTAAAAACTCTGGTGACGCCACTTTCATCTCAGGTGCAACAGCTTCTGCATCTGCTTCAGCAGCAGTGTTTGATAATCAACAAAATCTAAACGACACAATTATTGCGCCGCTTGATTCACCAACTCCTGATGTCAGTGGATTTTCTGATGGCGGCTCTAGTTCGAGTTAGTACTCGTTAGCAATTCGTCTCGCTAAGTAAGGCGAAAATTCTCCAGCATATTTTTTGTGCAACGCCGGAATCTGCCAATCTTTTCCTGTAACAGTGCCGCGGCAAGAATCTGTGCCACAACCGCAATTAAATTCATCGTAATCAGAATCATCGCAAGTGGCGTAATCAAAGGTAAGTTCTTCACCGACGGCAATGTCACGTCGGGCTTTCAAAATTGTCGCGCCCATTAGGCCACAACTTGGTTCACATGAATGGTTGAAGCAATCCCCAGGTTCGCGGTCAGCGTTAGAAACTAGGTACTGATCGTCATCAACCTGAATAGCGCGATGTTGACGCTCAAGTTCTAAAGTCGATAACACTTCACGCGGTACGGACCATCCGCCGAAACTGCCAACAGTTTCGCCTTTACTGATCGGCTCAATTGCAAAACTTCCCCAACCTTTGTCTCCAGCTGAGCGAGCTTGCGCCTTGGGAGTCAACCAGTTCATGTCCAATGAAGTACCTCATGTCTCTGCCTTGCGGGCATTCAAATGCAGATCTGATGCTATCTGGAAATAACCACTTCTTACCAAATCCCAGATGAATTTTTGGCTGACTTATTCCTCTAGGCTTAAGGCATGATCGATTTAGCAGCCTTGCGCCAAGACCCGGAATCCGTTAAGCGATCCCAGGCTGCTCGCGGTGAATCCGTTGAATTAGTTGATCAAGTCTTAGTCGCTGACGCCAATCGACGCACGGCTGTGGGCGAATTCGAGACCTTGCGCGCCAACCAAAAGGCAATTGGCGCCCAAGTCGCAAAAGCTTCGGGAGATGAAAAGCAAGGCTTGCTCACCCAAACCAAAACATTGTCCGACCAAGTCAAAGTTGCCGAAAATTCACTTCGCGAAATGGATACTGCACTTGAAGGACTGGTCTTAGGACTTTCCAACGTTGTTGATCCAGCCGCTCCAGTTGGTGGAGAAGATGACTTCGTTGTCATTAAAGAAGTTGGCACCAAGCGAGATTTCACAGCTGAAGGTTTTGCGGTTCGTGATCATGTTGAAATTGGCGAACTATTAGGCGCAATTGATATTGAACGTGGTGCAAAAGTTAGCGGTAGTCGCTTCTATTACTTAACTGGCCCTGGCGCCATGTTGGAACTCGCACTAGTTCAACTAGCAATGAATACTGCGCAGAAAAACGGTTTTATCCCAATGATTCCACCGGCACTGGTTAAGCCAGCTGCGATGGAAGGGACTGGTTTCTTGGGGCAAGCTGCCGAAAACGTTTATCGTTTAGAAGCTGACGACATGTATTTAGTTGGAACGGCTGAAGTCCCGTTGGCCGCCTATCATATGGATGAAATCTTAGAAGGAAATCTGCCACGTCGTTACGCAGCCTTCTCACCTTGCTTCCGTCGTGAAGCTGGCAGTCATGGCAAAGATACGCGTGGAATTTTCCGCGTGCACTGGTTCGACAAAGTTGAAATGTTTTCATTCTGCCCAGTCGATGAAGCGGTTGCAGAACACCAGCGTCTATTAGGTTACGAAGAGGAGTTCCTACAAGCGCTAGAAATTCCATATCGGGTAATTGATGTAGCAACAGGAGACCTAGGGTCAAGTGCGGCTCGTAAGTTTGATTGCGAAGCTTGGGTGCCATCGCAAGAGCGTTATCGTGAAGTAACTTCAACTTCGAATTGCACGACGTTTCAATCTCGCAGATTAAAGATTAGATCACGCGGAGCTGATGGCGTCGAGCCAATTGCCACACTGAATGGCACGCTATGTGCAATTACTAGAACTATTGTCGCGCTGTTTGAAAATCATCAAGAGGCAGATGGGTCTGTAAGAATTCCAAAAGCTTTGCAGCCATACCTCGGTGGGGCGAGTCACTTTAAAGTTAAGTAGAGAAAATCCTTAAAAGAAACGCGTTTAGAAAAAGAAATGGCCTACGAGAATTCTCGTAGGCCATTTCTTATGCAGTGTTATACACCAGCGACCTGTGGCAAATTAGCTAGACCAGCAGCAAAGCGATCATCTGAAACTGCCTCATCAACCATGCGGCCATTTAGGTATTCATCATATGCAGCAAGGTCGAAGTGGCCATGTCCACAAAGCGCAGTCAAGATAACGGTTTCTTCGCCGGTTTCCTTAGCCTTCAATGCTTCCTGGATTGCAATCGCAATTGCGTGAGTTGGCTCTGGTGCTGGCACGATTCCTTCGGTGCGAGCGAATTGAACTGCTGCACTGAAACATTCGGTCTGTGGCACAGCTTGAGCGTCCATCAAACCAAGTTCGTAGATGTGTGAAATCAACGGAGCCATACCGTGATAACGCAAACCACCAGCGTGAATTGGATCTGGAATGAAATCCTTACCAAGAGTGTGCATCTTCATTAGCGGAGTCATGCCTGCAGTATCACCAAAGTCGTATGCATACGTACCACGAGTTAGTGAAGGACAGGAAGCAGGTTCTGCCGCCAAGATGCGCGGATTCATTTTGCCAGCCATCTTTTCGCGCAGGAATGGGAATGACAAACCACCAAAGTTTGAACCGCCACCGGTGCAACCAACGATAAGAGTTGGTGAGTCGCCCGCTTTTTCCATTTGAAGCAATGCTTCTTCACCAATGATGGTTTGATGCATCAAAACGTGATTCAATACGGAACCAAGTGCATAACGAGTTCCTGGATCTTTAACTGCAACTTCAACAGCTTCAGAAATTGCAATACCAAGTGACCCACTCATGTTCTTTGGATCGGCAGCAAGCATGCGACCAACTTCAGTTAGTTGTGATGGTGAACGATGAACTGTTCCACCAAAAGCTTCAATCATTAACTTGCGGAATGGCTTGGCATCAAATGATGCACCAACTTGGAATACTTCACATTCCATGTCATAAAGCGCGCAAGCAAATGCAAGTGCAGTTCCCCATTGACCAGCACCAGTTTCAGTAACAAGTTTCTTGATACCGTCTTGGGCGTTGTAGTAAGCCTGCGGGACCGCAGTGTTTGGCTTATGTGAACCAGCAGGTGAGACGCCTTCGTACTTGTAGTAAATACGCGCAGGTGTACCCAACGCTTTTTCAAGTCGATGTGCCCGGAATAACGGGCTTGGTCGCCATTGGCGGTATACATCTAGTACGCCACCCGGGATATCTATGTATCGCTCCTGGCTAACTTCCTGCATGATCAATTCCATTGGGAATAGCGGCGCGAAGTCCTCAGGTCCAGCTGGCTGATGCGTGCCAGGATGTAGAGCTGGCGGCGGTGGTGCTGGCAGGTCGGGAATGATGTTGTACCACTGAGTGGGCATCTCGTCTTCGGTCAAGGTGAATTTGTGGGTGCGAACTTCGTCGCTGATCTTGGCCATGATGCTCCTTCGTCAAAAGCCCGTAGGGTTGTTACGGGTATCTGGAAACTCTAGCGAGTTTTAGGGCCTTCTGACTAGGGCCATTAAAGATCAAGGGAGTAACGATTGTGACGCGCTTAATTGCCAGCGATCTTGACGGTACGTTTCTCCAGACCGGTGGCACGGTATCTCCAGAAAACGTTGCCGCCATTGCTCGGGCTCATGCCAATGGCTTGGAAACAATCTTTGTCACAGGTCGACCTACCAGGTGGATGCGCCAGATTACCGAGATGACAGGACACGAAGGCTTAGCCCTTGTCTGCAATGGCGCATTGTTAATGGACTTGATGACTCAAGAAACTGTTTATGCAGAGATACTTGCAGCTGAAGCGGGTTTGCAAGCGGCGGCTGTATTACAAGAACTTGATCCCGACATTTCATTTGCAGTAGAACTCGATCGCCACGATGTTTCATTTTTGGTTGACGATAAATACAAACCACGTTGGGAGATCAAGAACACACCTCCGGCAACAGATGTGGATTCGATGTTCGCGACTGAGATTGTGGTCAAACTACTTGCGCGCCCAAGTGATCGAATTCAACAAAATGCCGATCAGTTTCTTGTGCAAGCGCAAAGGGCACTCGAAGGCATTGTCGATGTTACGCACTCAAACTTTATGGATCTGATGATTGAAATGAGCGCCCTTGGTGTAAACAAGGGAACTGGGTTAGAAAAACTTGCAACTAGTAAGGGCATGACCGCAGCTGATGTTGCTGCAATCGGTGATATGCCAAATGATGTTCCGATGGTTGCCTGGGCTGGTCGAGGTGCAGCCGTGGAAAATGCGCACGAATGGGTAAAAGCAGCAGCGAACGAACATGTGCCATCAAATGATGATCATGGTGTTTCAGTATTTATAGATCGAATTATTGCAAGTTAGTTAGCGCGCTTACGCAAGTTGGCTAACCATGTTTGCGGATCTACATCTGATTCGGGAATGTCTGCAATCGCACCATCTGCACTGGCGTTATCGTGTCGAGGGTAAGAACCAAGGAACTTAACATCGGCACAAATTCGGCGCAGTTCAATGAGAGCAGCGCCTAAATTCTCGTCATCAATGTGTCCAACACAATCAATTGAGAAAAAGTAATCGCCTAGTTGCTGTTTAGTTGGTCGGGATTCTAGGCGGGACAAGTCAACACCTCGAACTGCAAATTCAGTCAAGATTTTTAGCAGGGCGCCGGGTTGGTTGCGATGCATGAATAGCGACAATGTTGTTTTGTCATTGCCAGTAGCTGGCTGGGCATGCCCAGGCTTACTAACCAAAATAAAACGAGTCCAAGCAGAGTCACTATCACCAATGCCTTCAGCCAAGATTTCTAGACCGTAATGTTTTGCAGCTGAGACAGAACAAATTGCGGCATCGTAATTAGCGCCCTCTGCCAATTCCTGGGCAGCAGCAGCTGTTGACATCGCTGGCAACACGTGTACCCCAGGAATGTTTGCCTCCAGCCAATCAACACATTGCGCATGGGCATGCGGGTGAGTGGCGATGCGGGAAATATCAGAAATTGAAATGCCTGGCTTGGCCAGTAAAGCGAACTCAACTGGAATGGCAATCTCATCAATAATTTCTAAGGTTTCACCATGGCCCAATTCATCCAGGGTCGTTGCAACTGAGCCTTCAACGGAATTTTCAATTGGAACCAAGGCACCGAATACTTCGCCGGTTCTAACCATATTTAAGGCACCACGTACGGATTCGGCTGGAATCAAATTCGCATTTTGCCCAGCGGGCATTTGCAGGAATGCAGCTTCAGTGAAGGTTCCCTTTGGGCCTAGATATGAGTAGGACAATGTCATAAGACTTCAAGATTACGGGGAAACTCGTTACTTTGATAAATCGCGCGAACTCACGAGTTATTCAACCTTGGATTCTGGCAATCTGACTGCAAAAACTTCTGCTAACTCAACTATCCGTTCCCAAATAACTGGATGAATTGTGATTCCAGAATTCAGTCGAGCTTGGGTATTGATGGCAGTACTTTCTCCAGGCATCCTGATTTCGGAAGCGCCTGCCTCAAGCGGAGTTTCTTTTAGGTGAGTTGCAAACTTTGCGACATCTTTTTTGAATTCATCAAGTGGCCGCAGTTTTTGAATGTCGATACCGATAGCGAGGACACCTTGACGAGCATCTACTTTTTCTGGACCTACTGTCCCAGCCGATGAAAGTGATCCAGCTACCGCCTCAGCAATTACCGCTAATGCAAACCCTTTTACGCCACCTAACGGCAGAAGTACGCCGCTTTGGTTTAACCAGTCACCACCAATTTCAGTGTCACGTTCTTGAGCATCTGATAACCGCCCCTTAGCTACTGCGGAAGTAGCCATATCCATCACAAGATTTGGAGCTCCTTCGCGAGGTACGCCAGCTGCAATTGGATTTGTGGCAAGCCTGGCTTCCGCACCACCTGGAGGTGCAACATCAATAGCGCCACCACCGCAGTTCATAAACATAAATACTGCGATACCTTCATTGGCTGCATGATCACAAAAGTCTGCGAACCTGCCAGCAGGATCACAATTTTTAACAGTGACTGCTGCAATTCCATGTGCGCGTGATCGCTCAATGAGTAAGTCGGTAACGAAAGGCATTACAAGATGCCCGTAGTTGGCTTGACCATCAACACTAATTAAGGAACCAGAATCTAACTCAATGGTTGGAACTGCGGCTGGATTCACGTACCCATCGCGCGCACGGTAGGCATACTCGCGCAATCTGCGAATGCCATGCGATTCGTGCCCAGCTAAATCTGATGCCACCATCTGATTAGCCATTTCCGCAGCACCGGCAGCAGGCGTACCCACAGCTTCGAGTACCTGAGAGATAAAACGAAACAGTTCTTTGTGGTCTACTAAAGTGCCTTGCTTGTTAACCATGTTCATCCCGGTCTTTGAGTTCTATTTCTCGGCAGGCTATCAGCACTGGCAAATTTCCCCGACTCTGCAAATAGTTAAAGGTATGGTCAAGATTTCCCGCAAATAGTGGATTTGGGTCGCCCAGAATCAGAAATTTTCGTAGTTTGGAGATAGTTCAGGTGTTACTGCATCCCCCGTCGGTGACACCTGGACTTTCTTTTTGCCGTAGAAGTATGGCGCGCCACAGTTACCCCTTTTCCCTTAATTAAGTGAGAATTGCAAAGTGGAAGCAACGATTTATCGCAGAGGTTCTGATGGCAAAATCATTGGCACCCCTGAAGTAATACCAACCCCCACACCAACAGGAACTACCTCTGAACCAGTTTTTGCTGTGACTACTTATCGCGCCGCCGATATCGGCCAAACTCAAGTGCAACCACAAACTGTTGTTGATTCACAGCTCGTAGAACCGAAACCTAAAACTAATCAACCACGCGTTCCGGCCGAGCCTGGTAACAAGGCACCCAAGATTAAAGCCCCAAAATCTAAAAAGCGGTTTCCGCGACCAGTTCGATATATCCGCAACGTTGTTCTTGTCTACCTAGTTTTTTATGTAGTACTTGGATTTCATGCGGCAGGGTCACTAGATAAAGTGCCCGCTGCGGCGAATGTTGCTATGGCGGACACCGCCGGCACTAACTGGCTACTCGTAGGTTCTGACAGCCGTGAAGGTTTAACTAAAGCGGAACGTAAACAACTTCATACTGGTAAAGATGGCGGTTCGCAGCGCACTGACACGATCATGCTGATTCATATCGATGACAGCGGCAAATCAACTTTAGTTAGCCTGCCGCGCGACTCTTACATTACGATTCCCGCTCACATTGCGCTGGACGGTTCTAAAGTCAAAGACCGCAGGAACAAGATAAATACTGCATATGGAAAAGGTGGAGCGCCACTAGTGGTTGAAACCGTAGAGCGAAATACTGGACTTCACATTGACCATTACATGGAGGTTGGATTCAAAGGCATCCGTGACATTACTAATGCAGTTGGCGGCGTCAACATGTGTGTACCTGCAGATGTCAAAGATAAGAATTCTGGATTGAACCTGAGCGCCGGTTGCCAAGAGCTAGACGGTAGAAATGCGCTGGCATATGTTCGCATGCGATATGCAGATCCAAAAGGCGACCTGGGACGAGTGGAACGCCAACAGCAATTTTTAAGTTCGGTAATGAAAAAAGTAGCGACACCAGCAGTGATATTTAATCCATTAAGTATGTGGAAGCTAGTAGATGCTGGAACAAGTTCGGTAAATGTTGGTGACAGTGATTCAATTCGAAACATCGTTGACCTTGCGTTAGCTATGCGTGGACTCTCTAATGGCAAGGGAACTTTAACTACTGTTCCAGTTTCTGACCCAGATGCCACTACGGCTGCGGGTTCCTCGGTTCTATGGGATGAAGCTGCCGCTCGAAAGCTCTTTGTTTCATTGGGCGCAAACTAAGGGTTTTTGAGCCTTGATTTAGCCTGAGATCCCAGAAAGCCCACCAAGTACCAAGCAATACTCCCTTATCTCATAAGATTTCTCGAGAGAACCCCCAACAAGGAGAACCATGTCCGCATTTGCACATGTCACCAGCCAGGATGTCGCCCTGACTGGATCCAACTACACGACAGTGGTCATCGTCGCCCTGATCGCCTTAGCTGCACTTGGTGTAGCGGCGCTCTTGGTACGCCAAGTATTGGCAGCCGACGAAGGCACCGTAAGCATGAGAAACATTGCTAAGGCAATCCAGGAAGGCGCATCGGCATATTTGAATCGCCAGTTCCGCACCCTGGCAATCTTCGCAGTATTGGTTTTCTTCTTACTATTCTTACTTCCAGCTGAAACTCAGGCAGAGCGAATCGGTCGTTCACTATTCTTCTTGGTCGGTGCTGTGTTCTCTGGCATCACTGGCTACATGGGTATGTGGTTAGCAGTTCGCGGAAATGTCCGCGTCGCTGCAGCTGCAAATACAAGCGGCGAACAAGAAGCGATGAAAATTGCGTTCCGCACCGGTGGAGTTGCAGGTATGTTCACCGTAGGCCTTGGTCTTTTCGGTGCCGCAGTAGTTGTTTTGGTTTACAAGGGTGAAGCGCCAAAGGTTCTCGAAGGCTTCGGCTTCGGCGCTGCACTGCTTGCGATGTTCATGCGTGTTGGTGGCGGTATCTTTACCAAAGCTGCTGACGTCGGCGCTGACCTTGTTGGAAAAGTTGAGCAGGGTATTCCAGAAGATGATCCTCGTAACGCCGCAACAATTGCAGACAACGTAGGTGACAACGTAGGTGACTGTGCTGGTATGGCAGCAGATTTATTTGAGTCGTATGCGGTAACACTTGTTGCTGCTTTGATTCTTGGTAAAGCAGCATTCGGCGAAATCGGTTTGGTATTCCCATTGGTTGTTCCAGCTATTGGTGTGCTAACCGCAGTCGTCGGTATTTTTGCAGTTACTCCTCGCGCTGGCGATCGTTCCGGAATGAGCGCAATCAATCGTGGCTTCTTCCTATCTGCAGTCATCAGTGCGGTATTGGTAGCTGCTGCTGCATTTACATTCTTGCCAGCAACTCTTGGCGAACTTAAGTCCGTAGCTGATCCAACCTTTGGATTGGCTGAAGGCGTATCAGTTAATCCACGGTTCATGGCAATTGGTGCAGTACTTATCGGTATCGTTTTGGCTGCAGCAATTCAGCAATTGACTGGGTATTTCACTGAAACAAACCGCAAACCAGTCGACGACGTATCCAAGTCATCTCTAACTGGACCAGCAACTGTAATTCTTGCTGGTATCTCACTTGGTTTGGAATCTGCTGTTTACTCTGCACTACTAATCGGCGCTGCGGTTTACGCGGCATATCTACTTGGTGGCGCATCTGTTCTGCTTGGACTATTTGCTATTGCACTTGCTGGAACTGGTTTGCTAACAACTGTTGGCGTTATCGTTTCGATGGATACCTTCGGTCCAGTTTCTGACAATGCGCAAGGTATTGCAGAAATGTCCGGAGACGTTCATGGTGAAGGCGCTCAGGTTCTAACAAACCTAGATGCTGTTGGTAACACAACTAAGGCAATCACTAAGGGCATTGCAATCGCGACGGCAGTATTCGCTGCGACTGCATTGTTCGGATCTTTCCGCGATGCAGTTACAACTGCAGCAAAGGAATTCACAACAAGTGACTTGCAGTACACCGGAACTCTTGACATAGCTAACCCAGCAAACTTGTTCGGTTTGCTAATTGGCGCTGCTGTTGTATTCATGTTCAGCGGACTTGCAATCAATGCAGTTTCCCGCGCAGCCGGATCGGTGATCTTTGAAGTTCGCCGCCAGTTCCGCGAGAAGCCAGGCATCATGGCCGGAACTGAACTTCCGGATTACAGCCGCGTCGTTGACATCGTGACTAAGGATTCCTTGCGCGAACTAACGACACCGGGTCTACTTGCAGTGCTTACTCCAATCGCAGTCGGCTTTGGATTAGGAATTGGCGCACTTGGTTCGTTCCTGGCGGGCACGATTGCTACTGGAACTTTGATGGCAGTCTTCCTATCCAACTCAGGTGGCGCTTGGGATAACGCGAAGAAGTTCGTTGAAGACGGACACTTCGGTGGCAAGGGCTCTGAAGCCCACGCCGCAACTGTTATCGGTGACACCGTTGGTGATCCATTCAAGGACACCGCAGGACCTGCAATCAACCCACTGCTAAAGGTTATGAACCTAGTTGCATTGTTGATCGCACCAGCTGTAGTAGCTATGACTCTGGAAAACAAAGATGCTATGCGAATCG
>CANJRK010000019.1 GCA_947476765.1 Actinomycetota bacterium | reverse complement strand
ACTAGCTTGCGATACAAAATTCCGTACGGTTGAGCCTGTAACCCAACAAAGGCGCCGAGTGCAAAAACCACGGCTTGAATTCCTAGCAACACTGTGGCAATGCTCGATGGGATTGTCAGCAACGTCGCAGACAAAACAACAGTTGTGATTGCCGCTCCAAAGCGGGGACCTCTTGGATCAATTTGCTTGCTCATTTAAATTCCTTTAACAGTTTCGGTTGGCTTTGCTGGTTTAATGCAGGCCACTTCGGTCTGCGGAATTAGCTGTGCATACACATGTCAGAACCCAGCCGGCCGTAATCAACGACCCGACGCTTGATGAGAACTTTTCCACCTGACATGCCCTTAACCTTAGGCCAGTTAGGTCAAGTGCAAAACTTGAAAATCACCTACTGCAAAACCTTCGCAGTAGTTTCCCGAGTTGGTGAATTTGGCCATTTCACCTAAGTTCAGAAGGGTTGATTTAAAGGGAGTGGCAATGAGTACCGGCAGCTATGTGTTACTTGCGGTACTTGTGCTTTCTGCTGGCTTTGGCATATACCGAAAATTAAGCGATGGAAAACTAAGAGCTCAGGTAGTTCCGCCACAACAAGGCCTTATTGAGCACCTTCACCTGGATCACGATCATCCCCCACAGGTGACATTTCTGCAGTTTTCGTCCGAGTTCTGCCAACCCTGCCGGGTTACTACGCGGGTACTGGATGAAGTAACTAATAGCTTTCCAGCGATCTGCCACATTGAACTCGATGTCGTTGAGCACCTGGATTTGGTAAAGACCTACGGAATTACTCGCACACCCACGACCTTGATTATCGATAAAGCAGGTACCGTGCATTTTCGGGCCGTAGGTGTGCCAAAGGTGGCCGATTTAACTACGGCCGTTTCCGCGCTAACAGAAATCGCCTAAACCCTTACAAAACCTGCCCCCAATTCAGCCTTCACGTTCTGCTCTAGACTTAAGGCATAACTAGGAACGGCGGGTGAAGTCATGGCTCAAATTCTTTTGCTTACCCGTGCCCTAACTCCTTCCAATGCAGTTTTGCCAGGGCTGGAACTCCTAAGCCATCACATCAAAGTGATGTCCCCTGAGCCAACGGCGCTTATCACGGCACCCGAAGTTGATGTCATTTTGATCGATGGTCGCACTGATTTGCCGGCAGTTCGCAGCCTTTGTCGCCTTATGGAAACGACTGGAAATACCTCTCCAATAATCTTGATAACAACTGAGGGCGGCTTGGCTGCGGTTACGCACGAGTGGGGCTTAACTGACGTACTACTGGTTGATGCCAGCCCAGCTGAAATCGAAGTTCGAATTAGATTAGCCACGACAAGTAAAACAGTTGCGGCACAAACTGATGTGGAGATTCGAGCTGGTGAACTTTCCATCGATGAAGCTACCTACACTGCCAAACTTCGCGGCCGCGCCCTGGATCTAACTTTTAAGGAATTTGAATTACTTAAGTTCCTGGCGCAACATCCAGGTCGAGTATTTTCACGTGACCAGTTGTTAAGTGAAGTTTGGGGATTTGATTACTTCGGTGGAACTAGAACTGTTGACGTGCACGTCCGTCGACTGCGAGCAAAGCTAGGTCCAGAAAATGAAAACCTAATTGGTACGGTGCGAAACGTTGGATACCGATATGTCACATCACCAGTTAACGATAGTGAATCCCGCGAAGTTCTTGTTTAGTTCATGTCAATAAGCATCTCGGTACTCTCGCACTTAAGTGATACCCAAACTGAAGAAGTTATGCAGCTTGCATTTGCTGCTGCTGCAATTGATGAGATGGCTCCGCTTTCGGAACATGTCTTGATACACCTGCATCATGGTGGCGATGCCGCCGATGAGCATTTAGTTGCTTCCGATGCCACTGGAAAGATTGTTGGCTATCTGCATTTGGATCAAACCGATATAGTTTCTGGTTCAGTAGTTGAAGTTGTGGTGCACCCTGATTTTAGAAGACAAGGTGTGGGCCGAGCTTTAGTTGAGTTTGCAATTTCTAAATCAGATGATCCACGAATGCGGCTTTGGGCACATGGTGAGCTCACCAGCGCTTACACGTTGGCTGCAAAACTAGGGTTCGCCAAAGCTCGCGAACTGTGGCAAATGCGACGTTCCCTTTTTGCGCCGCTTCCAAAAGCAAGCGAGAGCTCAGAGGTACACATCCGCTCGTTTCAAGTTGGCCACGACGAATCCCAGTGGTTGGCCTTGAACTCTAATGTTTTTGCTGACCATCCAGAACAAGGTCGGATGTCCGAACAGGATTTGGCAATTCGAATGTCTGAGGCCTGGTTCGATCCGGCAGGATTTTTGATCGCAACTCGCAACGATGGGGGTAACGAAACCATGGTCGGCTACCACTGGACAAAGGTGCACGGCGGCGTCGGTGGCCATGGTCATTCTGAAATAGGTGAGATTTACGTTCTGGGAATAGCACCCGAAGAACGCGGTTCTGGGCTAGCCAAATTACTTAGTATTCGCGGTCTCGAACACTTGCGCGGTCACGGTCTACCTGCTGCGATGCTTTATGTTGATGCAGATAATTCAGCGGCAATTAGCTTGTATGAATCCCTGGGCTTTGCCCACTGGGACACTGATGTGATGTTTAAGCGAGCGCAGAAGTAACTAACGTTTGACCAGCGCGAAATTCCTTGCGGTGTCCGTCGACGAATAGCCAAGCTGATTGTCGACCTTGAACCTCCCACTCCACAGGGCCACCAACGATTGCTGTGTCTTCATCGATTCCCACAACACTTACGCCTGCTGGAACCTTCATAAATCGAGTCATGAAATCTGGGATTCGGGCAAACATTTTGTCGAAATGTGGCAATACCCGAAGGTGTGGCAAGAGTCCAAAGCCTCTGGTCGCAGCATGAGTTGGTAATCGCAAAGCTGGAATATGGTCTGCTAACGCCATTGCGCCGGCACTACATCCGGCCAGGGCTGCGCCATCACGCCACGCGGACTCAATTTCTCGCCACAGCAAAGTGTCGCGAATTGTATTAGCCAGGAAAGTTGGGTTCCCGCCAGATAAATAGATCAATCCGGCGCCTCGAACTTGTTCGGCAATTCGTGGATCCTCGGCATCATTTCGATCATGTGCGATAACGGAAATTGCTTCAACGCCAATTCGATCCGCTTGCGATTTACCCAGCGTAATCCAGTGATGCAGAGATGCTTCACCTTCTGGTGCTGCTGCTGTTGGAATCTGGACATACTTTGGATTCCGACCTGCAATCAAATTAGCTTCAATTGTTTGCATAATCGGTAAATACTCACCCGAGCCAACAAGAGCAATTGGACCTGGGGTCATGAACTTTCGATCTCCCAAGAGGATCCATCTTTGGTGTCTTGGATGGTTACTTTCATTTCCATTAGTTGATCACGAATTGCATCTGCATCATCCCAGCGCCCGCCAGCTCGCGCAGCTTGTCGTGCTTGCAGTAAGGCATCAACATACGGACCTACTACTGACATGATGTCGACTTTAGGACTTGCTGCGATGTGACCAAGTCGAGTTACCAACGAGTGGACAGCAGCGCGTGTTTCCGTATCGCGATCTAGCTCATCTAAATTTAGTAAGGCATCAACTGCATCACTTACTTTTCCAGCATCAAGTAATTCTTCAACCTTATGCGGATCAACTTTAAATAGTGGTGCTGGTTCGCCAAGTACTATGGTGCTTCCAGTGTGGGAAATAATTTCTTCGAACGTTGCACTCTGACCTGAAGCGACCGTCCAAGACTCACCATGATGACGAATAGTCATGGTGCCTCTGCCGAATACATATGCAATTCGTTCATCCAATTCAAAACGGATGCCGGTATGTTCATCAACACCAATGATGAAAACTTCAGGCGGTAGCAATGACTCCATAGTTCGCAACCGACGTTCACCGATGTAGCAGAATCGAGTATCGTGATTTGCGCCATCTGCATTGTCGTAGTGCGGAATTATTGCAGCCGGCATTCCAGTATGACGTTCGATTAAATTTAAGCCCGGTAGCCAGTGTGGCTCCTCGCCGACTTTATACATCTCATACACCGGAATTGTGTGTGAGCCTGCAGTCAGTGCGGCAGCTGATGCCAGAACTACAGTTCCACCTACCAGCACTTCATCAAAGTGCGGGCTTACTCCTAGTTCGTGCCAAACTTTCAATGCGTAGGACGGGCTACCCGGTCCCGCAAATAGCCAGTCCGATTCGCGAATCGAGTTCACCGCTTCACCAAGAGCTGCGCCATTGACTGCGGAATTTCGCAGTGAAATCGCAGTTGGAGTCGCACCCACAGATTGCGTAAAGAACTCAATTAATTTCTCAGTTAAGTCATCAGCATTTTCCTGAAACCCAAATGGGGTATCCAAAATTGTGAGTTTTAGCTGGTTTGGTTTGCCTAGCGCCGCCAGGATCTGCTGATGTGGCGTAACCATCGTGGGGCTGGTTTCCCCAGACCCCATAACCACAATTTGTCTAGCCACGGCTAAATCATTGCACTATCTGGCCAATAGTTCACCTTTTGATTTATTGGCTTTAGGAGTTGTTTACCTAAGTATGTAAGGGTAAGAGGGCTATGACCGAGACTTCCCATTTGGCCCCCGTGGCAGCCATGCTTCCCAGCGATCGATTTTTAGATCGTGAACTATCCTGGCTTGCCTTTAATCAGCGCGTACTTGAATTAGCTCAAGATCAGGACATGGAACTACTGGAGCGAGTTAAGTACATATCGATTTTCGCTAGCAACTTAGATGAATTTTTCATGGTTCGAGTTGCTGGATTAAAGCGACGATTAGCCACAGGCTTAGCAAAAAAGACAATTTCTGGAAAACTTCCAAGCGAAGTGCACGCCGAAGTTTTAGCACAGAGCTACGAAGCGATGAAAGAAGCCTCAAAAACTTTCAACGATTCAATATTGCCAGCACTTGTTGCCAGTGGCATTGAAATTTTGCGCTGGGAAGAACTCACCAGCGACGAACGCCAAGCCATGTCTAAGCTATTTGAAGAACAGGTTTTTCCAGTTCTTACCCCGCTTGCCGTGGATCCATCACATCCGTTCCCATATATTTCTGGGCTATCCCTTAATCTGGCGGTAGTTGTTAAGAATCCTTCTGCTGGGGACGAACTTTTCGCTCGCGTTAAAGTGCCGCCATCGCTTCCGCGCTTTATTGAGGTGTCGAGACAACGTTTTGTCCCATTAGAAGACGTGATTTCTGGGCATCTAGATAAACTCTTTCCCGGTATGCAAGTCTTGCAGTATCACGCATTTCGAGTAACGCGCAATGAGGAACTTGAAGTAGAAGAAGACGATGCGGAAAACCTGCTGCAGGCACTTGAACGTGAGCTCATGCGTCGACGTTTCGGGCCAGCCGTTCGCCTCGAAGTAGAAAACTCTATTGACCCTCATGTGTTGGATCTGATCATCAGTGAACTTGGTGTCGATCACAATGAAGTATTTAGATTGACTGGTCCGCTAGACCATGAGTCATTACTCGAATTAGTAAACCTTAATCGCGAAGATCTAAAAGCCCCGGTGTTTATATCTAGAACTAGCACTGCCCTTGCCGAAGTCGAAAGTTCAACCGCGCCTGATATTTTGGACGTGATGCGGCACCGTGAGGTACTACTTCACCACCCATACGATTCCTTTTCCACCAGCATGCAGCTTTTCTTAGAGCAAGCGTCGAACGATCCAAATGTTTTAGCTATTAAGCAAACTTTGTATCGAACTTCGGGCGACTCCCCGATTGTTGATGCCCTAATCAATGCGGCCGAAATGGGCAAGCAGGTCCTGGCCGTAGTTGAAATTAAGGCTCGCTTTGACGAACAAAACAATATCGACTGGTCACGAAAACTTGAAGAGGCAGGAGTTCACGTTGTATACGGAATTGTTGGCCTCAAGACTCATGCCAAACTTTGTTTAGTGGTAAGAAACGATGGCGGCAAATTAAATCGCTATGTCCACATAGGAACTGGTAATTACAATCCGCGTACCGCTAGATACTACGAAGACTATGGGCTCTTAACTACTGATCCGAAAATTGGAGAAGACGTAGCTAGTTTGTTTAATCATCTGAGTGGGTACGGGGTCCAAGGTGAGTATCACCGACTAATTGTGGCCCCGAAGGGATTACGCACCGGGCTAGTTTCTCGAATCGAACGTGAAATAGAACATGTTCGTAATGGCTATAGCGGACACATCAGGATTAAATGTAACTCCATAGTTGACGAAACAATCATTGATGCGCTTTATCGAGCTTCGCAAGCCGGTGTGAAAATTGACATTTTGGTACGCGGCATTTGTGCGCTACGACCAGGCGTGACTGGCTATTCAGAAAACATTCGAGTTCGAAGTGTGCTGGGTCGATTCCTTGAACATAGCCGCGTGTATGACTTCGCAAACGCTGGTGATCGAGAAACTTGGCTAGGCTCACCTGACCTGATGCACCGTAACTTAGATCGTCGAGTTGAAACCTTGGTTCGAATTAACCCCCAGGATTCGGAAACTATCGTTGAGGTAATCGATTTGGGAATGTCAGATAACACCGCCTCATGGCATTTACAGCCAGATGGCGAATGGATTCGCAAACACGAAGACGAAAATGGTGAGCCATTAATCAATTACCAAGAACTGCTGATTAATCGTTTTCCAATTGCTAGGTCAGCGGCAGATTCACCAATCCCACGGCGTATCGACACAATTCTGAACAAGGTTGGACTCTTTGGCAGCCACTGAAAAGATTGTCGCCGCCGGCGCAGTCGTCACACGTATGGGTATATCGGGAACCGAGTACCTATTAGTTCATCGCGGATACCGATCAGACTGGACTTTTCCAAAGGGAAAAGTTGATCCTGGGGAACATGTGCTAACCGCAGCAATCAGAGAAGTGCGTGAAGAAACCGGATACGCTGTCGAACTCGGTGTGCCACTACCTACACAAACTTACAAGGTAGAAGGAAAGCTAAAGGACTCTCATTACTGGGTGGGCAAATTGCTATCCGGTGAATTTGTTCCAAATGATGAAGTTGATGAAATTGCTTGGTTACCTCTGGATCAGGCAATGAAAAAACTTACTTACGAGCATGACCAGGATGTTTTGATAGCGGCGGCCGAGGCACGACCAACTATTCCATTTGTAATTTTACGCCACACGCAATCAGTAAAAAGAGTTGAATGGCTGCTCAGCTCTGATGGCCTTGCCGAAGTCGATGCCAGTCGACCACTAACCGCTGTGGGTCGCATGCAGGCATCTTCATTGATTGGAGCTTTGGCTGCCTACGGAATAAACGCACTGCATTCTTCTGATTCCCGAAGATGTAGAGATACTGTGGGACCTTATGCAACGTCCAGAGGACTCGCCATTACTTTGGAGCAGACCGTAAGTGAGGAGCGACATAAAGATGCCCCAGAAAATGCAAAAGCTCGAGTTTTGGAACTTGCTAAATCAAATCTTCCTACAGTGCTTTGCACTCACCGTCCGGTAATACCAACTGTGATGGATGTTCTCAGTTCTTCATTTTCTTCTGAGAACGTAGGCGCAAAAGATTTTGATCCAGCACTTACCCCTGGCTCAATGGTGGTTTTTCATAAAGATGCAAGTGACTTATCGCGTGTCATAAGCATTGAGCGACACTTGCATTAAATCTGGTTCAGCTTCACCCTGTTTGTTAATCATGAGTTCCTGATAGTGTCATTACTGATCAACTTCTAAATTTAAAGCAGTTATCCTCGTACGAAAGATGGACTCAGGTTACTTTTCATTATGGCGAAACATAGAAGAGCGCACACCAAAAATCCCAAACTTGGATACTCCCTTTACCTAGCGGCTGCCACATGCTGGGCACTAAACGGCACAGTTGCCAAAGTGGTACTGCTAGAGGTTGGGGATCCCTTACGCGTCTCGCAATTCCGTGGAACTGGCACAGCCATCATTCTTACAATCTTTGTCGCGCTCACAAACCGTAAAGCATTTCGAATTAAGCCAAAGGAAGCCTTACTACTCGCCGGTTACGGCATTATTGGCGTGGCAATGTGCCAGTGGTTTTACTTTGAATCTATTTCTCGAATGCCAATTACTATCAGTTTGCTTATCGAATTTATGGCACCAATTTTTGTCGTACTTTATGCCCGTTTTGTAATGCATGTTTCAGTGCGGAACACAGTTTGGCTTGGACTTGCGCTTGCCGTTGTGGGCTTAGCTATGGTGGCCCAAGTCTGGGATGGCTTTACACTCGACAAAATCGGTGTGCTTTACGCAATGGCGTCCATGACCACATTGGTATTTATGTACTTACTTGGTGATAAAGCAAGCCAGGGTCGCGATCCAATGTCACTGTTGATGTGGGCATTTATTTTCGCATCGCTGTTCTTTGCAATCTTGCGGCCATGGAACACTTTCCCGTGGGATTCACTCCAAGCACAAGTAACACCTTTTGAAGGTGGTACAGATGTCTATCCGATCTGGCCATTCTTCGCCTTTATGGTTTTAGTTGGAACTTTGACACCATACATTTTTGTCATTAATTCAATTCGACACATTGGTGGTCCAGGGGCCAGCATCATGGGAATGACTGAGCCACCGATTGCTTCAATCGCAGCTTGGATCGTACTTGGCGAAATCTTTGTGCCAATTCAAATGTTGGGTGGGGCAATTATGTTGGTGGGAATTGTGGTTGCCGAACGTGCCAGAGAACAGTCACCGCACGAAGCCCTGCCAGAACCTGAACTAGCCACCTAAACTAACTGCTATGGCTGGATCCCTAAGTCAGGCTTTGACTCCTTTGGTGACAACGGTTTCTGACCCCGAAGTTATTTCTTCGTACACAACGGACTGGACCGGCCGATTTACAGGACATGCCGATGTGGTGGTTAGACCTGAATCCACTGAGCAAGTAGTTGCAACCGTTCAAGCCTGCCTGGCTGCCGGGGCAAAGATTCAGATCCAAGGTGGCAACACCGGATTAGTTGGTGGCTCAGTGCCACCTATAAATTCAGATCACCAAATATGCCTAATCTCGACGAAGTCACTAACTTCGATTATTGAATTTGATGAGACCTCCGGGCACATCACGGTTAGTGCTGGCTTCACACTTGGCCAAGTACAAAATCTAGTGCGCGCAAAAGGCTGGGATTTTGCAGTTGATCTAGCCGCGCGGGAAAGTGCCACTGTTGGCGGGTTAGTCGCTACCAATGCGGGTGGGATTCGAGTTTGTGCATTCGGGATGACCAAACGTAGCGTAGTTGGAATTGAAATGGTGCTTGCTGACGGCCGAGTTATGTCAAACCTCACCAGTCCCCTAAAAGACAACACTGGATATGCCGTTGAAGATATTGCAATTGGCGCTGAGGGAACTTTAGGAATAATTACTGCCGTAAAACTTAAGCTGATTCGGCCAGTTACCGAAACCTCTTTGTTTTTGATTCCAGCAAATTCTATGAAGATCGCGCTTGAGATATTAACTAAAGTGCAAAACTCTGGACATCAATTACTCGCTGCTGAATGTATTGATGCTGTTTCCATGCAACTCATTTCGGAGTATGCAAACTTACGGCCACTTTGGAATGAAATACCTAAACTGACTTTACTTATTGAAGTTGCAGGCACAGATATAGATTTGGATTTACCTACCGAGGCACTCGGATCAAGTGAGCCCGCTGAGAAGCGAAACTACTGGCAGTACCGTGAAGTCGCAAGTGACACTTGGACAGCACTAGGCAAAGTTCATAAATTGGATGTGAGTGTTGCCGTGTCTGACCTCGCAGAATTTGATGTATCACTTCACAATTTGCTCTCGTCGTTTAAAGGAGTCGAACTCTTTGGAGCTTTCGGTCATCTAGCTGACGGTAACTTGCACATTGAATTTGTCGGTCCTGCAATTGATGACTTCGCAGTTGACTACGCAGTTTTAAAGTTAGTTGCCGAATTTAATGGCAGCATTAGCGCTGAACATGGAATCGGCAGAGCTAAACGGGACTATCTTTCACTAACTAGACCAGCTCTAGACATCGAAATCGGCAAGCGGATTAAATCAATCTTTGATCCAACCGGATTATTTAATCCTGGTGTTCTGTATGTGGACTAAGGCGTTCAACTACGCCAAATGACATTGCAACAGCCTGCCCGATTAACACCGCAAACAGCAATGTGCCGATTCCTATGATGCCACCGAGTGCCCAACCAATAGTTAACACAATTACTTCGATACCCAAACGCACTCGGCCTACTCGAATTCCGGTCCTGGCGTTTAACCCCGTCATCAAGCCATCGCGGGGACCAGGTCCGACATTGCAGGTTATGTAAAGTCCGCTAGCAATTCCAACTATTGCAATTCCGATTAGAACTTCAATAAGTTGGGCAACAAAGTTTGTTGGCGAAGGTAAAAATTTGATCATTACTTCAAGTGCCAGCGCGACTACCAGGATGTTCATCACGGTGCCCAGTCCCGGTCGACGCTTTAACGGAATCCACAACAGCAAAACAAATACCGAAGTTAAAAAGGTAGTTTCCCCAATTGTCAGGTTGAATGTTTTAGCCAAGCCATAAGCCAGCACCGTCCATGGCGATTGGCCAATTCCAGCATCTACTAAAAAAGCTTCCCCGGTCCCAAACAGCCACAAGCCAAGCATCAGAACGAAAAATGTCTTTGGACTAACTTTCCAATTGGATTCACCGGCAGACCATGAGGTTTTTGGAACGGTCAAAGCAGGCCGCAACCATTGCCCAATTGATGCCATTATTGTGCCCCCGGATTAAGTCTTAGTTTGTTGAACTTGGTTTGCTGACCCGACCGACAATGCCAAAGAAAATTGCTACAACTTCTCCGACCAAGACAGTCACCAATACGGTACCAAGGCCAACCGAACCCCCCAGTAACCATCCAGCTACCAAGAACACAGCTTCGACGGCGAATCGCACTCGGCCAATTGGAATTCCAGTGCGGTAATGGAAGCCCGTCATTAGTCCATCTCGTGGTCCAGGGCCTAAATTGCTT
>CANJRK010000018.1 GCA_947476765.1 Actinomycetota bacterium | reverse complement strand
GTAACGACGTTGCCCATGTAGGCCTTATCGCTAAGCGTTTGGCAGGAATAAATCATGTCGATGTGACGGGTATCTAAATCTGCATCGTTTGGTTCAACTACTACTGAGCTAGCGACATCAAGGTCAGTAAACATATGAGTAAGTTTTGTTAGGTTCCTGAAGTCATCAAGAGTTCCATCACGGCGCACACCCAAGTCACGCACGAACGGAGGGCCGTAAACGCCACCGAAAACCATGTTGTCGCCACCAATGATGACGGTGTTGTCAGGGTTGCGAGCTTGCAACGTAAACTCACTTGGTGCTTGAGCAACTTGTGCCAGGATCCAATCCGGATCAAACTTTACGTTGTTGCCTTCAACTTTTTGACCGGCTGCTCGAAACAAATCCAAAGCACGTTCGTGCATGAATTCCACGCCCATTTCAGAAACGATTCGGCGCCAACCCTTATCCAGAACCGCCATGGCGTCCTGCGAAAGAATTTCATATCGGGGGCTTTTGTTTTGGAACATGTCTGGCTCCTGCTTTGCTGTTACCTACTTAGGTAACAAGTTGAAGTTTTTCATCAAAATGACTTGACGAATACCCCATACGTTACCGTACGATGTGGAACATAGGTTCCAGATTATGAAACTTTTCGAAGTCAGAAGTTATCTGGATATGACCTCTATATAGAGGAGGCGTGATGGGCGAGAGTCTGGATGAAAAGCCAGTAACCGGTACCCAATCAATCGATCGCGCCTGCGACTTGCTGATTCGAGTCATGAACTCAGCCGATCCGCAAACTCTAAGTGAATTAGTTTCGGCAACGGGGCTGGCTAAGGGAACAACATCCCGAATCCTGAGTGCTCTGGAACGAAGTGGCTTAATCGCTCGCAGTGCCTTTGGTGGTTTTGAATCTGGGCCGATGTTAAATCAATTTGCAGTTCGTGGCGGCGCCTACACCGCGTTAATTGGATCATTAAGTCCAGCAATGGAACGCATTGCGGACATCACGCATGAAACGGTAAGCCTTGCGGTAACCGGACATAACGGCATCGACAATATAGCTCAAGTCGAGGGCTCGTATCTATTAGGTAGTCGCAACTGGGTGGGCGAGAGCGTCCCATCACATTGTTCGGCTGCTGGCAAAGTATTGATTGCATTTGGTGGTGCCGTTGCTCCCAGCACATTGGCGCCGCGCACAACAGACACCATTACTGATTTTGCAACTTTGGATGAACACATTCGCAAAGCACGTGAAGTGGGTTATGCCGTGATTCGAAATGAACTTGAACAAGGACTAATTTCTGTAGCTATTCCAGTTTTGGGAGCAACTGGCAAAGCTATCGCCGCTTTGTCAGTTAGTGGCCCGGCTGAGAGAATTACCCCGGGGGATGAATTACACATTGCCCAACTAATGCGTCGAGAACTTAACCGAGTGCACGGCCTAAAACAAGAAGGAGCGGCATGACACCCGACGAAATCCTGAAGGAAATGTACGAGCGCACCATGGAAGGTAATGCCCCACGCGTGCTTGAACTAACCAATATGGGACTGGAAGCTGGGCTTACCCCCGATTCAATCCTGTTTGATGCCTTGATTCCTTCTTTGGAAGAGGTGGGTGCCCGCTTTGAGCGTGGTGACTACTTCGTTCCTGAGATGTTGATTGCAGGTCGCGCCATGAGTGGCGCCCTAGATGTGCTTCGACCATTGTTAGCGGACACAGGAGCCGAAACTGTTGGCACCTTTTTAATGGGAACCGTTAAAGGCGATGTTCATGACATCGGCAAGAACTTGGTCAACATCATGCTTGAAGGTGCTGGCTTCCAAGTAATCGATCTTGGCGTGCAAACTCCACCAGAAAAGTTCATTGATGCCATCAAGGAACACCAGCCTGATGTTGTTGGTATGTCGGCATTCTTAACGACAACAATGCCAATGTTTAAGGTAAACATTCACGAAATAACTAAGGCTGGTATGCGCGACGATGTAATCATCATGGTCGGTGGAGCACCAGTTACTCAGGAATACGCAGACGTAGTAGGCGCCGATGGCTATGCAGCCGATGCCTCAACTGCAGTGCGTAAAGCAAAGGAACTAATCGCCATTAAGCGCGCTAAGTAGTTAACTTCATGACCACTTTCATCGCGACAATTGAGCATGTAGTCAAGGGTCCTGTTTGGGGATGCCAAGACTGTGGTCAATGTGTGCTGCATTCGACCGGCATGACATGTCCGATGAATTGTCCAAAAACTTTACGTAATGGACCTTGTGGCGGAGTGCGCGAAAACGGTCATTGCGAAGTAAAGCCAGAGATGAAGTGTGTGTGGCTCAAGGCGTATGACCGAACTCAAGATTGGCCGCTGCCGTCAACTTGGAAAGCTGAATACAACCACTTGCGCCCACCTGTTGATAACAGACTAAAGGGCACGTCCTCTTGGAAGAATTTCTTTACCAAGCGCGATCGCTGGACTCCTCCTGGCTGGAAAAACTCAACCGATGAAAGTATCGCGAGCGGAGTTGAAATTTAATGTCAACTATGGAGCACAAGTTAACTAACACCAATGAAATGGTATTCACGGCTGAATTTCATTCCCTTGATGGCAATGGTTTAGAAAAAGCTAAGAAGTATGCCGATCGGATGCGGGGCTGGTTCGATGGTGTAAATGCAACGGACAATACTGCTGCCCATGCACATGCCTCGAATGTGGCAACTGCAATTGCAATCAAACAACTTGGACTTGAACCAATCATGCAAATTGTGTGCCGAGACAAGAATCGTTTGGCACAACAAGCAGACATCATGGGCGCTTCGATGTTTGGAGTCGAAAATTTCGTCGCATTAACTGGTGATGATGTAACTGCTGGAGACGAACCAGAAGCTCGCCGAGTATTCGATTTAGATGGCCCACAGCTAGTTCGGTTGATGAACACCATTAAACGGGGCGAGTACATGTCCGGTCGCAAAATTGACCCAGCCCCACAAATGTTTATCGGAGCAGTTGAAAATCCTGGTGCACCGCCATTTGAGTATCGGGTTGAGCGGGTGGCAAAAAAATATGCAGCCGGGGCTAAGTTTCTCCAATTACAAATTTGCTATCACCAGGATCGACTCGAGCGGTTTTGTGCCGGGGTAAAAGACGCTGGATTAGCTGGAAAAATTGCCATCATTCCGAGTGTGGTTTTAGTTAAGGGCCCACGACCATTGAACTTTATGCATAACAGCGTGCCTGGCATTGATGTGCCAGCCGAGCAAATTGCTCGAGTGGAATCGGCATCTGATCCCGCTGAAGCTGCATATCTCCAGACTCTGGAATTTGCACAACATGCCCTGTTGCAACCAGGTGTACGAGGCCTGCACATAACAGATTTTCGAAATGATGAGACACTAGAGAGATTAATGACCGACTTAGGTCGAGTTCGCCAGATATCAACCACCGAAGTAAAGGACGACCATGCATACAGTGCTTAGTTCTGCCACCAAAACCGTAACAATTGGTCACGACGTACCATTCGTAATTATCGGCGAGCGCTTAAACCCGACAGGTCGCAAGATTTTCCAAGAAAAGCTTCGCGCTGATGATCTTTCAACGATCAATGTCGATGTTGCAGATCAAGTTGCAGGTGGTTGCGACATGCTCGATGTCAACATGGGTGTGCCGCTTACTGATGAGCCAGCACTCCTTGCCAAAGCCATCAAGTTGGTGCAGTCCTTAACTGACTTACCAATCTGTATTGACTCTTCAGTTATTGAAGCGCTGGATGCTGGTCTTGCAGTTTATGAAGGTAAAGCTCTGGTCAACTCAATGACTGGCGAAGACGAACGCATGGATGCGATCTTGCCATTAGTTAAAAAATACGATGCGGCGATTTTGGCTCTGCCAAATGACGAACTTGAAATTCCAATGTTGGCAAAAGACCGCATGGTGATTGTTGAAAAGATTGTTCGCCGGGTAGAAAAGGAAGGCATCTCCCTTGAGAACCTTTTGATTGACCCACTTGCAATGCCAGTTGGTGCCGATCCTGAGAATGTAAAGAACACCCTTGAAACCATTTATCAAGTCAAAGAAAAGTATGGCCTGAACATGTCTCTGGGTGCTTCAAATGTTTCCTTTGGTTTGCCAAGTCGACATGCATTGAATGCTGCGTTCATGCCGATGGCGATGTCCATGGGCCTTACCTCAGCAATTATGGATGGTCGCACTCCAGAAGTTGTCCAAGCAGTTCGCGCTGCAGACCTTCTTCTTGGATTAGATCAATGGGGCGCAAATTGGATCTCCAATTTCCGCGCAAACAAAGAAGCTTAATTTTTTAACCTAGGCGAGAGTTAAAACCGTGCCAAACGAAGACAGTGCAAATACTGAAACCACAGTAAGTGGGCTGGGTCGCGTCCAGCTTCAGTTTTCACCAAGCGGTACTGATGTGCGCGTACCACCTGGGGTAACTGTTTTTGATGCAGCCTCGTGGAATGGCTTAGCTATCGACTCCACATGCGGTGGCCATGGAACTTGCAAAAAATGCAAGATTCAAATCCTAGAAGGCGAAGTTCCGGTATCACGATTAGATATTCGTGCTTTCTCACCTGAACAATTACAAGACGGCTGGCGCTTGGCCTGTGTCGCCCGCGCCAATGGAAATCTCAAAGTTGAAGTACCGCCCCTATCAACCAGGCCAAAAGCTGCCACAGTTGGTGTGGGACGCCAAGTTATTCTGCGACCTGCAGTACAGAAGCGCTATGTCGAACTGGCTGAGCCAACTTTGCACGATCAACGTCCAGACATTGATCGTCTACGTGATGCCATGGACGACCTGGAATTTGAAGCCGACCTCTCAGTCTTAAAGACGCTACCGACGGTTTTGCGCAAGCACGATTTTAAAGTAACGGCGGTTGTGGTTGATGAGGCTTTGATTGCAGTTGAGCCAGGTGATACCTCGGCTCAGAATTACGCGATCGCTTTTGACTTAGGAACCACAACAGTTGTTGCCACTTTGCTTGACCTACTTACGGGCACTCCAATGGCCGTGAAATCCATGTTGAACAAACAACAGCCTTTTGGCGCGGATGTAATTTCCCGGATTTCTGCAACCATGATGGATCCGCAAGCTGCTGGGTTAATGCAAACTGCAGGACTGGCAACCCTCAATGAGTTAATTGCCGAAGTTTGCACCGAAGCTGGGATTTCTTCAGATCAGGTGTACGAGACTGCAATTGCAGGTAATGCGACCATGGTTGAGATCTTGCTTGGCGTAGATCCAGAGCCAGTTGGCGTAGCACCATTTATTACGGCAGCGCAAAAGTGGCCAGTGTTTACCGCAGCCGAAGTCGGAATCGAAATTCTGCCAAGTGCTCGAGTGTTCTTATTCCCTGCTTTTGGCGCTTACGTTGGTGGCGACATTGTTGCTGGCGTACTTGCAACCGGCATGGACCGAGACAAGCGAGTTCGCTTGCTAATTGACGTTGGCACAAACTGTGAAATTGTGCTGTCTAATGGCGACACAATTTTGACAACAGCAGCTCCTGCTGGGCCGGCTTTTGAAGCCGCGTCTATCGCCTGTGGCATGCGGGCTGCTGAAGGTGCAATTGAAGTAGTTCAAGTTACAGATGAAGGTATCAAGTTAGGTGTAATTGGCGATGCAGAACCTGTTGGTATCTGTGGCTCCGGATTAGTAGATGCAGTTTACGTATTACATAAAGCGAAACTAATTGACGATTCAGGTCGCTTCGCTACGGATGAACAAGCATTAGAAATCTCACCACATTTAGCAAGTCGCTTGCTAACTCGCGAAGCCGGCGATCGGATCTTTGTCTTGCACTGGGACGGTGACGAACCAACCGTTTATTTGTCCCAGCGTGATGTCCGTGAGCTTCAATTTGCAAAGGCATCCATTGCAACTGGCTGGCGTTTACTACTCGAAGAAGTTGGCTTAGTTGACGATGATGTTCAGCAAGTTCTGCTGGCTGGATCATTTGGTTCATACCTTTCCCCAGCTTCGGCAATCGGCATTGGACTAGTTCCAAAATTGCCAGTGATGCGAATCGTTAGTGCTGGCAACGTAGCAGGCGAGGGCGCCAAGATGGTTTTGTTATCAAGCACCGAACGTAGCGGCGCTACAACCTTGCTTGATGAAGTCGATTATGTTGAATTGTCAGACCGCCCAGATTTTAATGACAAATTCTTTTTGGAGCTGGCGCTTCCATCATGAGTGTTGCAGTGATTGCTTGTGGCGCACTTGCTGCCCATGTTCACGAAATCGCAGATCGCTGCGACCTTGATTTACATGTTGAACCAATCAATCCGTTGCTACATAACCGTCCAGAAGGCATCGCGCCTGAAGTTGAAAAGATGATTTTGGAGCTTCAGCCAACTCATAACCACATTGCAATTGCGTATGCAGATTGTGGCACCTATGGCGCACTTGACGAGCTGTGCCAGAAGTATGACGTGGCCAGATTAGCCGGGGATCATTGCTATGACGTGTTTGCAACGGCAGAGCGCATGAAAGCTGAGTTTGAAAAAGTGCCGGGAACTTATGTTTTCACTGATTATTTAGTGAAAACCTTCCGCCGAAGCGTAATGAACGAGATGGGTCTAGACCGATATCCAGAGCTGCGCGATGACTATTTCCACGCTTACAAACGGGTACTTTGGCTGGCACAGCACCAAACTGCGGAATTGGAGGCTGCGGCAAAAGATGCCGCTGAATTGATCGGCCTGCCGCTTGAAATTGTCCACGTTGGTGACCAACACTTAGAAGACCAACTACTGCAACTGATCGGGGCCAGCAGTGAGTAATTACTCGGAAGAAAGCATCCTTAACTATCTCGGTCCATATAAGGGTGATGCATCCGCAGTCCTTCGATCCTTACAGGTAGTACAGGAGTTACTGGGCTACGTTCCGGATAGCGCATTGGATTTGATTGCAAAGAATTGCAATGTTTCGCGAGCCGAAGTTTATGGTGTTTTCACTTTTTATAGTGATTTCCGCTCAACTGCGCCTGCCAAAGCAGTTGTAAAAGTATGTGTTGCTGAGGCCTGCCAAGCCTCGGGATGTGCAAGCCTGATCAGCGAACTGCATGACAAGGGCTATGACATTCATAAGGGCACTGTCAAAGCCGATATCCAAATGGAACAAACTTTTTGCTTAGGTAATTGCGCCCTAGGCCCAGCAGCAATGGTCAATGGCGCGCCAATCGGCAGAGCAACTTGTGAAAAAATCTTTGCAGCAACAAAAGCGGTGACAGCATGACAAAAGTTTTTGTACCTATGGACTCAGCCGCGCTATCAATGGGAGCAAACGAGGTAGCCGCTTCTATTTCCCAGCATGCAGTAAAGAACGGCCTTGATGTAACTGTTATAAGAAATGGTTCACGCGGCATGCTGTGGCTAGAGCCGTTAGTTGAAGTTGAAACAGAGGCCGGCCGAATAGGCTATGCAAACGTTTCTGTGGATCAGATCCCTGAGTTGATGGCTGCTGGATGGTTGACTGGAGGTTCGCACGATTCGTGCCTAGGACTTGTCGAAGAACAAGATTTCTTTAAGAATCAAACTCGCATCACATTTGCTCGAGTTGGAGTTACTGATCCACTTTCAATTGCTGACTATGAGTCCCACGGTGGCCTAAAAGGTTTGCGAACTGCTATCGCTATGGCCCCCGAAAAAATAGTCGCTGAAGTAACGGATTCAGGACTTCGAGGTCGAGGCGGAGCAGGCTTCCCAGCTGGCATCAAATGGAACACCGTTCTCAATACTGAGTCTGATCAAAAATATGTTTGCTGCAACGCCGACGAAGGTGACAGCGGAACCTTTGCAGATCGAATGCTTATGGAAGGTGATCCATTCACTTTGATCGAAGGCATGATCATTGCAGGTATTGCAGTAGGTGCAACTGAAGGTCTGATTTATGTCAGATCCGAATACCCACATGCAATTGATGTTTTGAATCAAGCAATCGCTATCGCAAATGAAAACAAATTACTTGGCACCTCAGTACTTGGATCTAAATTCAAATTCAATTTAGAAGTACGGGTAGGTGCGGGCAGTTACGTTTGTGGCGAAGAAACCGCAATGCTGGAAAGCCTGGAAGGTAAGCGCGGCATGGTTCGTGCTAAACCTCCGATTCCAGCCTTAGTTGGATTGTTTGGAAAGCCAACCGTTATCAACAACGTAATGACTTTGGCCGCCGTGCCTATGATTCTGGCTGATGGCGCATCGTCTTATCAGTCCTTTGGTATGGATCGCTCGCGCGGAACTCAAGTTTTCCAACTTGCCGGAAACATTTTGCGTGGAGGAATCGTTGAGCTGCCATTCGGAATCACACTTGGCGAACTAGTCAATACTGTCGGCGGTGGAACACGTAGCGGACGACCAGTCAAAACTGTTCAAATTGGTGGCCCACTAGGCGCCTACCTTGGTGTCGAATCATGGGATGTACCGATGGGTTATGAATCATTGGCTCAAGCTGGTGGCATGTTGGGACACGGCGGGATCGTGGTCTTTGATGACACAGTAAATATGGCCAAACAAGCCCGGTTTGCTATGGAATTTTGTGCTGAAGAATCCTGTGGCAAGTGCACTCCTTGCCGGATTGGGTCAACACGGGGAGTTGAGGTCATTGACCGAATCGTGGCTGGCGAGGAACAATCAAAGAACCTAGAACTTCTCGAAGACCTTTGTGAGGTTATGACAGATGGATCGCTTTGTGCCATGGGTGGACTTACCCCGTTGCCAGTTCGAAGCGCGCTCAAACTTTTTCCGGCCGACTTTGGCATTAAGTCAGGAGCTAAGTAATGACTATCCTTTCTGATCCTCGGGGGACCATGCCGATGCGCTCTGGAATTGGCGAGCCAGATTACGGAACTCCAAAGTCCAATTCAGAAGTGATGGTTTCAGTAACTATTGACGGCGAGACGCACTTAGTTCCCGAAGGCACTTCAGTAATGCGCGCTGCCGGTGAGTCCGGCTGTGATATTCCCAAGTTATGCGCGACTGATTCATTACAGCCTTTTGGCTCATGCCGGATGTGCATAGTTGAAATCGATGGTCGCAAAGGAACACCAGCATCTTGCACGACACCTGTTGAAGACGGCATGGTGGTTAGAACTCAAACAACTAAAGTTGCCAAACTCCGCAAGAGTGTCATGGAGCTTTATATCTCGGACCACCCACTTGATTGTTTAACTTGTTCGGCAAATGGAGACTGTGAACTTCAAGATATGGCTGGTGTTGCTGGCTTGCGCGAAGTTCGCTACGGGATGGATGGCAAAAATCACCTTGCTGCTCCAACCGATTCATCCAATCCATACTTTTCTTTCGATGAAAGCAAGTGCATTGTTTGCAACAGATGTGTTCGAGCCTGTGATGAAGTGCAGGGGACTCTTGCCCTGACTATCGAAGGTCGTGGCTTTAATTCCAAAGTAAGTCCTGGTGGATTGAATTTCCTATCGAGTGAATGCGTCTCTTGCGGCGCCTGTGTGCAAGCGTGCCCAACAGCTACGTTGCAAGAAAAATCAGTTATCGATTTGGGTATGCCAACTCGGACAGTGCAAACAACTTGCGCATATTGCGGTGTTGGCTGCTCCTTTAATGCTGAGCTTCGTGGTGATGAATTGGTGCGAATGGTTCCAGCAAAAACGGGCGGTGCCAATGAAGGTCACAGTTGCGTCAAGGGTCGTTTTGCTTGGGGATACGCCTCACATTCAGACCGGATTACCAAGCCAATGCTTCGCGAAAAAATCACCGATGAGTGGCGTGAAGTTTCCTGGGATGAAGCAATCCAATACACAGCCACAAAGCTAAAGGCCATTCAAGAAAAATATGGCGATAACAGTATCGGCGGCATAACTTCGTCACGCTGTACTAATGAAGAAATATTCGTTGTTCAAAAAATGATTCGAGCAGCTTTTGGTAACAACAATGTCGACACCTGCGCCCGAGTTTGCCATTCGCCTACTGGCTATGGCTTAAGCACAACGTATGGCACCTCAGCTGGCACACAAGACTTTAAGTCAGTGGCTAACGCTGATGTGATCATGGTAATCGGTGCAAATCCAACTGACGCTCACCCCGTTTTTGCATCTCGCATGAAACGCAGGCTGCGCCAAGGCGCACAATTAATCGTGGTAGATCCACGAAAGATTGACCTAGTCGAATCGGCACATATCAAGGCAGATCATCATTTGCAGTTACAGCCAGGAACAAACGTTGCGATAATCAACGCCATTGCGCATGTAATTGCAACCGAAGGTCTTATTGACGAGGATTTTGTTTCGCAGCGTTGCGATCCAGGACCTTTCAAGCGGTGGCGATCCTTTATTGAATTGCCTGAAAACAGTCCAGAGGTTGTGGAGGCACAATCTGGTGTCCCAGCAGAATCAATTCGCCAAGCTGCTCGAATGTATGCAAAAGGCAAAAATGCTGCCATCTATTACGGACTTGGTGTTACCGAGCATTCGCAAGGTTCGACCATGGTTATGGGTATGGCTAACTTGGCGATGGCAACCGGAAACATTGGTCGCGACGGTGTTGGTGTTAATCCACTTCGTGGCCAGAACAATGTGCAAGGCGCCTGTGACATGGGCTCATTCCCGCATGAACTTTCGGGATACCGCCATGTTTCCGACAATGCAGTACGCGAACAGTTCGAAATGTTGTGGGATGTGAAGTTGATGTCAGATCCTGGCATGCGAATTCCAAACATGTTTGACAATGCCATGTCTGGTGAATTCCGTGGTCTTTTTGTACACGGCGAAGACATTGCACAATCTGACCCGAATACTAAACATGTTGAGAAAGCTTTAACAGCAATGGATCTAGTTGTTGTTCAGGATCTATTCCTAAACGAGACCTCAAAATTTGCACACGTATTTTTGCCAGGAACGTCCTTCCTTGAAAAAGATGGCACCTTTACTAATGCTGAACGGCGTATAAATCGCGTTCGTCCAGTAATGGCTGCCAAGAACGGCAAGCAAGAATGGCAAATCATTTGTGAAATTTCACAGGCCATGGGATATGACATGCATTACGAAAATGCTGCTCAAATCATGGATGAAATTGCCGAGATTACCCCGACGTTCAAGGGCGTGAGCTTTGCCATGCTGGATGAAGTTGGTTCAGTTCAATGGCCATGTAATGATGCAGCACCGGAAGGAACTCCGATTATGCACGTGGACGGTTTCGTGCGGGGTCAAGGACAATTTATGGAAACACCTTTTGTTCCAACCGAAGAGCGATCAAATCGTAAGTTCCCATTACTACTAACTACTGGTCGAATTTTGAGTCAATACAACGTTGGTGCTCAAACAAGGCGCACGCTAAACAACACTTGGCACCCAGAAGATGTTTTGGAAATTCATGAATCTGATGCTGCACTGCGCGGAATCGTAGATGGTCAAAAAGTTGCCGTGTCGAGTCGAATTGGCGAAACAATTTTGCGGGCGCACGTAACAGATCGGGTTCCTGCGGGCGTAGTACACACCACATTCCATTACCCAATGAGTGGC
>CANJRK010000017.1 GCA_947476765.1 Actinomycetota bacterium | reverse complement strand
TCGCTTAATCCACTCGACATCGAAGGAATCTCGAACTCAGTTGTAAAAACTGGGCGAGTGGCCATTTTGCATGAAGCACCACTTACTGGCGGCTTTGGTAGTGAGTTAATTGCAACTATTCAACAGGAATGTTTCTACAACTTAGAAGCGCCGATAATTCGCATCACTGCACCTGATACGCCCTACCCACTTGGAGGTGTTGAGGATTTGTATATTCCAGATGTTGATCGAGTGGTTGCTGAAGTCTCTGCGTTGGCAAAGGCCAGCGCATGACCTTAATTGATTACAAACTCGCTGATGTCGGCGAAGGAATTGCCGAAGCCGAAGTAATCGAATGGTTGGTTGCAGTTGGTGATTTGGTTACCGAAGATCAAACCGTAGTTATTGTCGAGACTGACAAATCTCAAATTGAAATCCCAGCACCAGTTACTGGAACCGTTAAGTCATTAGGCGCGAAAGTCGGTGACGTGCTTTCCGTAGGTTCCAGCCTGATGCAGATTGAAGCTACTGGAAAAGTTTCCAAGGACATCAGTTCCCAAGTGATTCATGGCACGCAACCTGCTGCAACGACCGTTAGTAGCAGCACTATGAGTGCACCACGCGCAAGTAATGTTAGACCACTTGCGAGTCCAAGCACCCGCAAGCTCGCTGCTTCACTTGGTATCAACCTAGAGAAGGTAACCGGATCTGGTCCTAATGGCCAGATAACTGCGGCTGACGTGCAGAGCGCAAAATCAGGAACGACAACAAGTGTTAGCGAGACTGGACCATCGGTGATTAAAGACGATGGCAGTGGCATCACGCTAATTCAATTGCGCGGCCTACGCCGACAAATTGCAACCAGTATGTCTGAAGCCTTGCGTATTCCACACATTACTGAATTCAAAGAAATTGATGCCACTGCGTTATTAGCGCTTCGGTCTGAACTAGCGCCACAATTTGAAAAAGTTGGAACAAAACTTTCGGTGACTCCATTTTTGATGCGCGCGTGCATCTTGGCATTAAAGAATCATCCAACATTCAATTCCCGCTTTGACGCCGAGATGGGTGAGATTCGTCAGTATGAAGATATAAATCTTGGATTTGCCGCGGCGACTGAAGAAGGCTTGATTGTTCCAGTTATGCGAACTGCAAACGATTTCACAGTTTCCAAGCTTGCAAGCGAAACTGATCGCTTGGCTGATCTTGCAAAAACTCGGAAGGCAACCACCGATCAATTAGGCGGGGGAACCTTTACCATTACCAACTTTGGCTCTTTTGGAACCTGGCTAGGAACTCCAATTATTCGGCCACCAGAAGTT
The DNA here is from genome assembly GCA_947476765.1 of Actinomycetota bacterium. Lineage (GTDB taxonomy): Bacteria > Actinomycetota > Actinomycetes > S36-B12 > UBA5976 > UBA5976. The sequence goes on along the minus strand of CANJRK010000017.1, from coordinate 10,222 downwards.
GCGATTGCAGGCTTTGGGCGCATTGCTGAAAAAGTAATTCCAGTCGATGGTCAGCCAGCTGTTCGCATGGTGTTACCTATCGTGGTGGCCGCAGATCATCGAATTAATGATGGCGCGCACCTTGGTGCTTTCGTAAGTGACATCGCACAGTTGTTACTAAATCCAGAAACTTTAGTTAAGTAGAGGGGCAGACATGGTTGTTGGTGAGATGCCCTCCTCGGTTGACTTATTGATTATCGGCGGCGGACCTGGCGGTTATGTTGCAGCAATCGTTGCCGCGCAACTTGGCCGTGAAGTCGTATTAGTTGATACCCAAGGCGAAGCGGGCCTTGGTGGAGTTTGCGTAAACGTCGGATGCATTCCATCCAAGGCACTCATTGGTTTGGCACATGCCACACACGATGTTTCAGGTTGGAGTGGTCGCGGATTGAAAGTTACATCGGTTCCGACTGTAGACATGAAAGATTTTCAGATTTGGAAATCCGAAGTTGTTGGTGGACTTAATAGCGGAGTTCGTCAACTTTTAAAAACCGCTGGCGTTGAAGTACTGCAAGGATTCTTCCGATTCACTCGCAAGGATCAAGGCGTCCTTGAATTCGGTGATGCCCCACCAACACATATTCAATTCAAGAACTGCATCATTGCTACGGGGTCACGTCCAACAACCATTGCGTCACTACCTCGCGATGGCAAACGAATTTTAGATTCCTCCGATGTTCTGGCTTTAGATGTCTTACCAAAATCTATTGCAGTTGTTGGCGGAGGTTACATCGGTGTAGAACTTGGCACTGCGCTTGCACAACTTGGGTCAAAAGTCACTTTGGTCGAAGCCGCAGATCGATTGCTTCCTGCTTTGCCATCGACGCTAGTTGCGCCAGTTGTAAAACGCCTTGGTGAACTGGGAGTAGATGTTCGAGTAAAGACCACGGTGGTAAGTGATGACGGTAAAGCATTAACAGTATCGAACGACGGAGTCGATTCAACAATCGAAGTTGATTATGTGGTTGTTGCAATTGGGCGCACGCCAAATACTGATGACATCGGCTTAGAAGTATTAGGGGTTAAACCAAACTCTCGCGGAATTCTAGAAGTTGGACCTGACTTATTGGTGACGCCAAAGATTGCAGCAATTGGGGACATCACTCCCGGGCCGGCACTCGCGCACAAAGCAAGCGCCGAAGCACATGTGGCTGCCGAAGTTCTCAGTGGGCATGCAGCCAGATTTGATCCAACTGCGATTCCAGCTGTGATATTTAGTGATCCAGAAATTGCCATCACTGGGTTCACAGTCGAAGAAGCAAAAGCTGCTGGGTATGAAGCACAAGCTGCCATGTTCCCAATGGCGGCATCAGGTCGGGCCTACACCCTGGGTGAAAAAGCTGGCTTTGCGCAACTAGTTCACACCCCAGATGGAGTAGTACTGGGCGCCCAAATCGTTGGGCCACATGCCTCGGAATACATTGCCGAAATTACGCTGGCTATCGAGATGGGAGCAAACCTGCATGACCTCGCCGATACTATTCATCCACACCCATCTATGAGCGAAGTTCTACCGGAAGCCGCACGAGTCGGACTAGGTTTTCCAATACATGTTTCACCAAAACGCCAACGCAATACCTAAGAAGGGAAGTACGTTTTAACCATGCGTATTACAGAAGCTGATAAGAAGTTCCTCAAGGCTGATATCGAAGTGCTTAAAGCACCCGAACTCGATTCCCCGCCAGCACAGCGATTACCAGAAGTTATCGAGACGGTATCGAAAATGCTTTCGGAAATTGAGAAAAATGGCATTGATGCAGTTCGTAAGTATGCCCGAGATCTTGATAAGTGGGATAAAGATTTTGAACTAAGTGCTGCCGACCTTGCCAAGACTGGTGACAAACTTTCCCCAGAACTTCGCAAGGCTTTAGAAATTGGTTCCGAACGCACCAAGATGTTTGCAACTGAAACTCGTAAGCACTTAGTTGACTTCGAGTTAGAAACCACACCTGGTGTAGTACTTGGTCAAAAGTACATTCCTATTGAGCGCGTTGGTGCTTACTTGCCTGCAGGTAACTTCCCGATACTTTCTTCTGCATTCATGACTGTTGGTGTTTCTAAAGTTGCTGGCGTGCCAATGACTATGGCTTGCACGCCACCAATGTCAGATACCGGTGGCAATGATGCGGTGCTTTATTCCGCTTACCTTTCAGGCGTGGATCGCACCTTTATTCTTGGTGGAGTTCAAGCACTTGCTGCCATGACATTTGGCTTACTTGGTGAAAAGCCAGTAGACATTTTGGTCGGTGCTGGCAACGCTTACGTCGCCGAAGCCAAGCGCCAGTTATTTGGTCGTGTCGGTATTGATTTACTTGCTGGACCATCTGAAGTTGCTGTCATCGCAGATTCAACTGCTGATGCTCGCATGGTTGCTTGTGATCTATTGGGTCAAGCCGAGCACGGCAAGCAATCCCCAGCATCACTTGTTACAACTTCGCGCGAACTAGGTCTTGCTGTAATCCAGGAAGTTAAACGTCAGCTAGAAGAACTATCAACAGAATATATTGCAGGCCCAGCTTGGCGTGATTATGGAACGGTTTACTACGTAAAGACGCCAGATGAAGCAATTGAAGTAATGGACACTTTAGCTCCAGAGCATTTGGAAATCTTGACTGGTGACAATGACTACTACCTAAAGCATCTGAAGAATTACGGCTCACTATTTATTGGTGAATGGTCCACGGTTTCTTATGCAGACAAGGGAACAACTGGTACCAATCACGTGCTACCAACCGGTGGTGGCGCGAAATACACATCTGGTTTGTCAGTTGGTCGTTTCCTAAAGCCAGTGACTTACCAAACCTCAACTCGCGAATCGACAATGCAAGTTGCCCCGCATAACTCTGCGATTGCAGGCTTTGAAGGTATGGCTGCACATAAAGCAACTGCGGATCTACGAATTGAATTATTGAACGCAAATAAATAAAGCTAAAAGCAAAAGCCCGCGCTAATCACTTAGCGCGGGCTTTTGCTTTGTTTTAAAGATCGATGCGAGTTCCAATGGTGATCACGCGGTCATACGGCAAGCCATAGAACGCAGTTGGCGCAACTGAATTTCGGTGCAAGATCTCAAATAAAGCCTCAGTACGATGGCCCAAAGTTCCATTGTCAGAAGCCAAGAAGTGACGCTCGGATAAATAGTAAGTAGCTAGCTTTTCTTTATCGCCGAGTACTTCACGTTCCAACAAACCTGGAAGCTGGATGGTTTCCATGTAACCGGCATAAATTGTTACCCGACATAGCCGATCCGAAATGTGATCGCATAGCACCGGTGTGGTGCTGATCGGTTGAGTGTCAGGCTTAACAGTTACGACGATTACTTCTTCCGGCAGCGAGTGCATTACAGTTACGTGCGAGATCAAAGCGGCCGGAACCATTTCTGCTGGCGATGCCATAAAGATTCCGATGCCATTTACTGTTGAAATTTCGCCAGTTTCTAAGCCTTGGTAGATATCTTGCCAAGTGCGCGTTGATTCGCGCATTCTGCGGTTCAATGCGCGGTTACCTGCTCGCCAAATCGCCATGACTGCAAATACGAACGCACCAAGTGCGATAGGCACCCAGCCGCCGTTAACTATGTGTGATGCAGTTCCCACTAGGAAACTAATGTCGACGATCAAGAACGTTACAGTCAGCGGCAAAATCTTTAGCAGCGGCCATTCCCAGACTTCGCGCGCAACAATATGGAAAGCAAAAGTAGTGATTGCCATAGTTCCTGCAATCGCAAGCACGTAGGCACTTGCCAGAGCAGAGGAAGACTTAAATCCGATAACTAAGGCAATGCTGGTAATACCGACTAACCAGTTAACTACTGGAACATAAATTTGCCCTTCATGTTCGGCGCTAGTGTGACGAATAGTTAAGCGCGGGAACAGTCCCAGCTGTACAGCTTGGCGAGATAGCGAGAAAACTCCAGTTATCAAAGCTTGCGATGCGATAACTGTGGCAAGAGTGGCAGAAACAATTAGCACTATCAGCATGGTTTGATTTGGAGCCAACCCAAAGAATGGATTCGTTGCAGCTTCTGGATTTGTGGAAACTAAGGCAGCTTGCCCTAAGTAGCACATAATTAATGCCGGTCCAACTAAGAACATCCAAGCCCAACGAATTGGGTTTACCCCAAAGTGACCCATGTCCGCGTAAAGCGCTTCGGCACCTGTCACGCACAAAATCACCGAAGCTAAAATTGCAAAAGTTTTAAAGCCACTATGCCCAATGTATTCAAGCGCATAAATTGGCGACAGCGCCTTAATGACTGATGGCTCAGCAAGGAATCTATAAAATCCAAGGCCAGCAATTAGTCCAAACCACCACAACATAACTGGACCAAAGATATTTCCGATAGCGTGAGTGCCTCTTGATTGCACCAGGAATAAGACACCAAGAATGATCACAGTAAGTGGTACCGCAACTTGTGCCAAGTCCGGGTTAAGCAATGCCAGACCTTCAGTTGCAGATAACACCGAAATCGCTGGAGTTAAGACACCGTCGCCAAAAAGTAGTGCCGTGCCAACCAAGATCAAAACCAAAATCGCTTGATGTTTATTGGTCTTTGGCCCCCGAATCTTTCTTGGCATCAAAGAAAGTAAGGCCAGGATTCCACCCTCACCCCTGTTATCAGCACGCATAACAAAGCCAAGATATTTAACGGAAACAACAAGTGTTAGCGTCCAAAAGAATAGTGAGACAACGCCGTAGATGTCATCAACTCGAGCACCTGAAGTATGCAAAGTTTCTTTAAGCGCATAAATTGGGCTGGTTCCGATGTCGCCAAATACGACACCCGTTGCGCCCAAAATTAAACTCGCGTTACCTGCAAAATGTGAGTGGCTACGGTTTGTTGCTGAATTGTCAGTTTGCTTGGACATCCATATTCTTTCGAATCAGCGGTGCATTGCGCACCTTATTTATCTTAGACACCTCTGCGTAAATGCCGTCTCACTGCAGGGCTTTCGCCACCTTTAATGTTTGAATTTTTGGCTGCTTTGTCGGACTCATCAACATTTCAATTTCAATAAGCCCAGAATCACTCGATACTTGCCATTTAGCGTGGGCTGGCGTTGTAGTTGACAGGCTTCCTGGAACCCGAGAAATGGACGCCGAACCAGATGTCAGCGCAGCGATGGCAGCAGCTCGCTCATCTCTAGGTTGGTCTAAATCCATATTCATTTCGAACCAAATATCAGCAAGATCGTTATCCCATTTGGTAAGCAGGCTTTCAACCATGTTCATAGCTGATGCAGTTTCGAACCAGACATCTGATTCGGAATGATTTTTTCTAGATGTGTGGTCGCGGATTATTGAAGCTAATGCCTCACTGGCAGCCGGCATCATTGGCGCGTAGGTGCGATTTCCCAAGGCCACAATGCCCCAGCCTGATTCTGGATGCCATCGCATGTGGGAACCAAAACCCGGGTAGCCACCACTGTGAGAAACAAATCGGCCTAATAAAGAATCGTCATCGACCATCAAGCCATAGCCATAAGAAGTTGTTACAGACTTGATTTGCTCGGTATAGGGATCAGTGAAGGCTGCAGTGCGGGCGTGGCGCTGTGGCTCTTGCATTTCGCGAAGGCTCCATTTTTGTAATGGATGATGTGACGGATCCTTCCAAGCAGATTGAAATCCAGCCACCCAGGTTGAAAGGTCAGCGATGTTGCTAAGTAATCCACCCATGGCGCTAAATGCTCCTGGGACAGTCAACGGTTCGGGTGTAAATCCATCGGCAAACTCCGCATAGCCTTGCACAAAGTTTTCCGCCGAAACTTTCGATTGATAAAAAGTGCTCGCTGTCATTTTCAAAGGTTGATGAATTTCGGTTGCAACAAAATCTAAATAATCTATACCGCTTGTAACAGTGATGATTCTGCCAAGCAGGGCATAACCCAAGTTCGAGTATTCAAATCCCATTCGAGGAGCTCGGGTAAAGCGCAGGCCTTGGCTGACTAAGTCATCAAAACTTTCGATTTCTAAACTTTCCTGTCGATCCCCCCAGGGATCATCGGTTGGGAAACCAGCATTCATAGTTAGTAAATCGCGAATCGTAATTACATGACCAAACTCAGGAATCCCAATGCTGTCAGTCCAGGGCAAGTACTTTGTGATGTCATCGTCAAGGCGAAGCTTTCCTTGGTCTCGCAGCAATAGAACCGCAGCTGCGGTAAAACTCTTGGTCATGGATGCAATGCGAAAAACACTGGATCTTTCAGGACACTTACCTGATGCAATTACAGTTTCGCCAAAACCGTTTGCATGGATCAATTCCCCATCTTTAATCAAGCCGTATGCAACACCGGGAATCCTTTTATCTTCTTTGTGTTTTGAGAAATGTTGGTCCATCAAATTAAAGATGTTTTTGTAATCCATACTCACCAGTTTGCCACTTGTTGGTTGCCAACAGTTCGGCAAACAGTAAGTTCTGCAATGAGGGCATACTTCTCGTAGATTTGAGGGGTAGGCAGTATTTCTTGGGAGCAATGAATGGCAACTAACGCGTTACAAGAACGCTTTGGTACGCGATTTCGCCGAATCATCACAAATACTGAAGATGGCGTGCCGCCTTGGATGGACATCATCGAATCTGGGGAAAAGCGTGGCCTGTATTTGCCGCATGATGCGCCTTGGGTTGTGCACGGTGACGTTGCCACACTAATTGGTGGCATTCGCGCATTACTAATGCAGGCACTGCACCCTGGAAGTCTCGCCGGGGTGGAACAACATTCACGTTATGAACATGATCCGCTAGGTCGGTTAGCGGGGACAACTAAGTGGTTGACTATTGCAACTTTTGGATCTGCCGAAGCGCTAGAAGCAGAATCAGCGCGCGTGAATCGGATGCACGATCATGTCAAAGGCGAATACACCACAGGTCAAGGACAGACCAAGCCATATCGAGCAGTCGATCCGGATCTATTGGCTTGGGTGCACATTGCATTTACTGACTCCTTTCTAACTACCCATGAGCTGTATGGTGAAGATCCAATCCCAGGTGGCTCGGATGAATATGTATCACAGTGGGCTAAGTCAGTAATTCCACTGGGCCTAACGTCAGCACCAAAGTCACGCGCGGAATTGAAGCAAGAGATAAAGCGCTATCAAGACGAGGGCATTCTGGCAACCAGCGAAACTACTAAACGCGTGGTGGAATTCATTCGAAAGCCGCCGCTATCAAAAACTGCTTTAGTTGCCTATGACCGCATGTTTGATGGCGCAGTCGCCTCAATTCCAACTGAGTTTCAGGTAATGCTTGGACTCAAAGGTAAAAACCTATCGGTTGTTGGCCCAATCACACGCGGACTACTTCGCACTATGCGCATGGCGCTAGGACCAAGTTCACCGATGGAAGAAGCAGCTGTTGCGCGGCTAATCCGAATCGGTGAGCTTCCTCGAGATTTTTCCGCTAGTTAAAGTCCACGTACTCATCGGCAATTGCTAATTGCAACCACTGGCGCGAATCATCGGAGCCACTTTCGCTCAATAGATACGCCGGCAGCAAAACGGTTGACCCATCATTTAAGTACCAGGAGATCAAACTTGTTTCCGCTTTGGAAATTGTTATCCGATCAACATTGGCATCCAAAATAGGCTGTCCCGCTTGATTACGCTTCACCTTCGATGGATTTGAGTTGATACCCATTTCCATTGGGTAAACCATTCCGTCTTTGTATACTTCCTGTGGTGGGAAATTAGTCCAAAGTCCATTCTGCGTGCGTTCAATTGCAGTCTTTGCACCAACGATGTTGTATTCCGCGGTTGGCACAAACTTGGCAAAGAATCCAGTGGCATTCAAAATCGCATTATCTGGACCGATCGTCATCGTCCAAGACTGATTTGTATAAATGCCATCGATCGACACCTTTGCAGTTACCAACTTGTAGGCGCCTGCCATTTCGGCGTTGTAACCCCACTGTCCTCCATTGTCTACTACAGACCAGGCTGCGTTGTCCGAAGTAAAATTCAGCGCTCCAAACTTTTCTTTTGCTAAAGCGAGAGCAGACTCATCACTTGGCAAAGTTCCACCTGGCTGCGCACACTCAGTTGGTGCAGGTAGTGGTTCTGGAACTGCAGTTTGTTCCGGAACTGCAGTTGGTTCTGGAATCGTACTTGGCATTACCGTCGGCATTGTTTCGGAAGTCATCTCGGGTAAAGGGGTAGCCAAGTCAGCTGTTGCTGAACCAGAAACAGCACCTGACTTTGTGTCATACATCGGAAAGTTACCACCGCAGTACATTGGATTAACTGACGAGTCACTGTAATAGTACATTGGATTAACTGACGAGTCACTGTAATTCCAAGTGATTAACTGACTTAAATCCCAACTTGCGCCACTAATTTGCGCAACAGCGTTGACATAATTTTGATCGCCAACAAAGTAACCATCTTTCTTACTTCCACTGATCTTTCCCGATACCGAGAAGACGTCAGCAATTAGCTTTAGTTGATCTTTACGATTGATGTCGCTGGCATCCAAGGTGTAGCCAACTTGAACTCCTGAAGTGTCAGAAATTCCGGTGCCAGCTTCTAGATATGCTCGGCCACCCCAAATCGCTGATATTTTCGCATCTTGAGCTCCGGCTGCGCCACCTGATTTCACCCCTCCCATTTCGGGGGCGAGCGCGGCAATGGAATTAGAAGATTCCCCCGATGACTTGGCCGCAATTGTGTAGCCAGCTCCACCACCAACGAATAGCGCAACGCTGGCTGCAACAGCAACCGGTGCGAGCCAGGAACGCTTGGATATAGGTACTACCTTTCCTGATTCAGCCAGAACAGAAGCCCGAATTGCTAGCAGATCCGGAGTATCTGCTGAGTCGGCGGGATCATTTGCCCGCAACATTTCCCAAGCCCGGTCATTATCAGTGCCATCGTTACCAAATTCGTTAGTCATAGTTTCTCCCATAGTTCCTTACCTGTCTTATGTCAGATGACAGGTAAATCTTTCACCGAGCTTGAGAAAACTATTTCTCTAGTTTTGAAAGAAACGGTCTAGTTTCGACATAAATTGGTAGCAGCAGCGTTCAAGGGAGTATTAGTTGTCCGATCTTGGGTTCGAAGAACTCTATGAACGCCATGCCTTGGATATTTACAGATATATATCTCGTCGCCATATCGGTAATGATTCACAGGATCTAACTAGCGATGTATTTGTCATTGCACTACAGAAAATTGAAACCATTCCCGCTGGGTCGGAATTGCCTTGGCTATATCGCACAGCCTGGAATGTACTGGCCAATGCCCATCGTAGGAATGAGCCAATTCCAACGGATTTTGTGTTAAGTGAAATTGAGCCCGATTGCGCCGATGAAGTTATTACCAATGATCAACTAAATAACGCTTGGAAACTTGTGCCAGACAAAGATCGCGAAGTGTTGCGACTTGCTGCATGGGAAGGACTTAATGGCAAAGAACTTGCCCAAGCACTCGGAATTTCAGAAGGCGGCGCAGGTGCTGCCTTGTCTCGAGCCCGCGCCAACTTGCGCAAAGCCTGGGACCAGCAAAATTAATTACATCCGCAGGTAAGAGGCTCCATTGAAATCAAGCACAGCGCCACTTGCCCAAAGTGAATCTTTTGAAGCTAAGAAATAGATCGCCCGAGCAAGCTCATCTGGATCAGCCACTCTGCCAAATGGGCTTTGATTGCGAATGTCATCTCCGCTTGGTCCGTCCAATAATTCGGCAGCCATCTCGGTGTCCACGAAACCTGGCGCAAGAGTTGTAACACCAATACCTTCAGGAGCAAGAGCTTTGGCAATTGATTGGCCAAATGCCACAATTGCTGCTTTGCTCGCACCATATGCAGGACTTACGGGTTCGCCACGGAACGCGCCGCGAGATCCCACATTAACAATTCGTGAGTCACCGTGACGTGGCATATGCTGCAGCGCACACCAAGTTACGTTTGCAGCACCAGTTAGGTTAACGCCTAAAGTATCAGCCCAGGCTTTTTGCCAAACTTCGTACGAAGAAGATTCAATTGGGTGATCAAAGAAAACACCCGCGTTATTGATCAAAATGTCGATGTGTCCAAATGCTTTTGCAACTTCATCGACCATAACTTTGATGGCATCGGCATCTCGCAAATCAGCTTGAGTTGTCATGTGCCCAGCACCAGGCAGCGCTGCCATCACTTCGGCAGCAAGATTGCCATTTGCGCTGTAATGAACGGCAATTCGATCACCTTGCT
>CANJRK010000016.1 GCA_947476765.1 Actinomycetota bacterium | reverse complement strand
CGCTTCTCGATCGAAGATCGACATGTGACTTGAATGCAATTCACTCGCGCGAAGTGCAGTGTTATCCCTTTATGAAGAGGGAGGTTACCCATGGAGGGTAACGAAGTACAGACCAGCGTAGCTGTGATTGACAACGGGTCATTCGGAAAACGCACACTAAAGTTCGAAACCGGACGCCTGGCACGCCAAGCAAACGGCACTGCAGTTGTCTATTTAGATGACGAAACCATGTTGCTATCAGCAACTACCGCAGGAAAATCACCAAAGGATCAATTTGATTTCTTCCCACTAACTGTGGATGTCGAAGAACGCATGTATGCCGCTGGTCGAATTCCTGGATCATTTTTCCGTCGTGAAGGTCGCCCAACCGAGGATGCAATCCTTACCTGTCGACTAATTGACCGCCCATTACGTCCATCTTTCGTCAAGGGACTTCGTAACGAAGTTCAGGTTGTCGTAACTGTTATGGCACTCAACCCTGATGTACTTTATGACGTAATCGCAATCAATGCGGCTTCCATGTCAACACAACTTGCGGGATTGCCATTCTCTGGACCAATTGGTGGAGTGCGTGTTGCACTTATCAAGGGTCAGTGGGTTGCTTTCCCAACTCATAGTGAACTTGAAGATGCCGTGTTCGACATGGTGGTTGCTGGTCGCGTTGTTGGCGACGATGTTGCAATCATGATGGTTGAAGCAGAAGCAACTGAAAACACAATTTCATTAATCAAGGGTGGAGCTAAAGCCCCTTCCGAAGAGATAGTGTCCGAGGGACTTGAAGCTGCAAAGCCTTTCATCGCTGAACTCTGTCGTGCACAATCAGCACTTGCTGACGTAGCTGGCAAGGAGACTGCAGTCTTCCCAGTATTCCTGGACTACGAAGCAGATGTATTTGCTGCCGTAGAAACTGCAGTTGCAGATGAATTAGCAAAAGCATTAACGATAGCTGGTAAGCAAGAGCGTGAAACTGAGTTAGATCGCGTGAAGGAACTTACTATCGAACGTGTCGCTGGAAACTTCGAAGGCCGCGAGAAAGAAGTAAGTGCAGCACTTCGCTCGCTAACCAAGAAACTAGTTCGCAAGCGCGTGATCAAGGACAAGATTCGTATTGATGGCCGTGGCCTGCGCGACATTCGCTCACTAAGCGCTGAAGTTGATGTAATCCCTAGAGTTCACGGTTCAGCCTTATTCGAACGTGGCGAAACCCAGATTCTCGGTGTTACGACTTTGAACATGATGAAGATGGAACAGCAGCTTGATACTTTGTCGCCAGTAACGCGCAAGCATTACATGCACAATTACAACTTCCCACCATATTCAACCGGTGAAACCGGACGTGTCGGCAGTCCAAAGCGCCGCGAAATTGGACATGGTGCCTTGGCAGAACGTGCCCTCGTTCCAGTCTTGCCATCCAAGCAGGACTTCCCATATGCAATCCGCCAAGTTTCAGAAGCTCTGGGATCTAACGGCTCAACATCAATGGGTTCAGTTTGTGCTTCGACACTGTCACTTCTAAATGCTGGTGTGCCACTACTGGCCCCAGTTGCAGGTATTGCGATGGGATTGATTTCCGATGAGATCGATGGCAAAACAGAATACGTTGCATTAACTGACATCCTTGGCGCCGAAGATGCTTTTGGCGACATGGACTTCAAGGTTGCAGGAACCAAAGACTTCGTAACTGCGCTACAGCTAGATACCAAGTTAGACGGCATCCCAGCATCAGTACTTGCTAGCGCACTTACCCAAGCTCGGGAAGCACGCCTTGCGATTCTGGACGTAATGCTAGAAGCAATTGATGTGCCGGATGAAATGTCACCATTTGCACCTCGCATCATCACGGTAATGATTCCAATCGACAAGATCGGTGAAGTTATCGGCCCTAAGGGCAAGATCATTAACCAGATTCAAGAAGAGACTGGTGCCGACATTTCTATTGATGATGATGGCACTGTATACATTGGCGCAACTAACGGCGAAGCAGCAGAAGCGGCTCGTGCTCAAGTTAATGCCATTGCAAACCCAACTATGCCAGAGGTGGGTGAGCGCTACATGGGAACTGTTGTAAAGACAACTAACTTCGGTGCTTTCGTTTCACTCTCGCCAGGCAAGGACGGGTTACTTCACATCAGCCAATTACGCAAGCTTTCGGGCGGTAAGCGCGTAGAAAATGTTGAAGATGTCCTAAAGGTTGGCGACAAAGTACACGTTGAGATCGCAGAAATTGATCCACGTGGAAAACTCTCGTTAATCCCAGTTGTTGAAGGCGCAGAAGACGCTGCCGACGAAGACTAAATAGTGACATCACGAAATTCCGCAGTGGTCCTTGGGCATGAACAACGCCCAGGGACCACTCGCACGTTATTAACTGCCGAACAAGGTGGACTAGTAAAACGAACAGTTCTACCTGGTGGCTTACGCATTATTACTGAACAAATGCCATCCGTGCGATCGGCTGCAATTGGGATTTGGGTAAATGTTGGCTCACGGGATGAAATCGCATCACAAACAGGGTCAGCACATTACCTAGAGCACCTACTTTTCAAAGGCACCAAGACTCGAAGCGCTTTAGACATCTCATCTTCAATCGATGCTGTTGGCGGCGAGATGAATGCCTTCACTTCGAAAGAAGTTACCTGTTTCTATACCCGAGTGCTAGACACTTCGGTACCCCAAGCAATTGAAGTATTAGTGGACATGATCACCTCGGCCACAATCACTACTGTCGATGTAGATCAAGAGCGGCAAGTGGTTTTGGAAGAAATTGCGATGCGTGACGATGATCCAGCCGATCTAGTTCATGAACAGTTCTCGCGCGCACTTTATGGTGATGCTCCATTAGGACGTTCAATACTTGGCACAGTTGATAACATTTCAAATTTGTCGCGCCGTTCGATACATGGTTTTTATCGCAAGTACTACACACCAGATCGATTAGTTGTTTCCGTGGCCGGAAACATAGATCATGCAAACGTAGTGAAGCTAGTTCGTAAAGCCTTTAACCAAGGTGGTTTCGATTTAACTGGAACTGAAGCTCCATTTGTCCCCGCGAAGAGTAAAACTAAAGTAAATCACTCCGGCGGCTTCGTTAAACATAACAAAACAACAGAACAAGCAAATTTAGTTATAGGTGTGCCAGGTCTGGATCGAGCTGATGAACGTAGGTATATTCAATCGGTGTTTAATGCTGCTCTCGGCGGTGGCATGTCGAGTCGGTTATTCCAAGAAGTGCGGGAAAAGCGTGGTTTGGTTTATACGGTTTACTCTTTTGGGCAACAGTTCCAGGATGCTGGTATGGCGGGCGTTTACGCAGGTTGCAGTCCAAAGAATTTGGCGCAAGTACGCGAAGTTATTTCTGATGTACTTGACGATGTCTCGATAAATGGGATAACTGCTGCCGAATTGGCCAAGGCTAAAGGCCAAGTTAGCGGCGGCATGGTTCTTGGACTTGAGGACACTTCATCACGTATGAGCCGAATCGCTCGCGGGGAATTAAATAATGGCTATGTGCCTTCGGTTTCCGAGACCCTAGATCGAATATCTGCCGTTACGCTAGAGGAAGTACATGCCCTTGCGCATCACTTGTGGTCGCAAGAGCGTCTTACCGCTGTAGTTGGACCGGAGTAACTGATGACAATTCGAGTTGGCGTTCTAGGTGCAAAAGGTCGCATGGGAGCCACAGTTTGTGAAGCAGTTTCTTCTGCCACAGATTGCGAATTAGTAGCAGCGTTAGACATAGGTGATGACTTAGCTCAGTTAATTTCTAACAAAGCCCAAGTTGTTGTAGATTTCACAACTCCAGATTCGGTAGCCAGTAATTTGGAGTTTCTAGCAACCAATAACATTCACGCAGTCGTAGGCACCACTGGCTTCGATGAAAAGAAACTCGTTGTTGTTTCGAAGCAATTCGCTACTAGTAGCGCAAATGTCGTAATCGCACCAAACTTTGCATTGGCTGCAGTCTTGATGATGAAATTTGCGGAAACTGCCGGCCCATATTTTGACAGTGTTGAAATTGTCGAGATGCACCATCCACGTAAAGTAGATGCCCCGAGCGGTACTGCAATTCGAACCGCAGAACTCATTTCAAAAGCGCGCGAAGGTATGCCAGCAATGCCAGATGCCACCAAGGATCAAATTGCGGGTGCTCGAGGAGCAAATGTTTCTGGAATCCCGATTCACAGCATCCGCTTGCAAGGAGCAGTAGCCCATCAAGAAGTGGTATTTGGTGGCCCAGGAGAGTCATTAACAATTCGGCATGATTCATACGATAGAGAATCGTTTATGCCAGGTGTGCTACTTGCGATTCGCAGAGTTAGCGAATTTAAGGGCCTTACTTTTGGTCTTGAAAGTCTGCTTGGACTAGACAGCTAAACCGAAGTAGCGCAAGGCCGCAGCACAAACTGCGGCAGTTAAGACCACCAAAATGAATGGCGCTTTAAAACGAAGCGCTACAGTCGCGGCAGCCAGTGCGGGAACCCGAGCATCGACAACGAGGGACTGACTATTTGCAAATGTTTGCACGGCTACCAGCGCACTAAGTAGGGCAATAGGCAACAACATGACGATCCGCTTCACCATTGGTTGTTCGAGGTAATGCTCTGGTATCGCGCTACCAACATATTTCAACGCATAACACCCAATTGCGCCAGCCAATACTGCAAACCACATTATGACAGCTGCTTTCCAGTTGCCCAGCCGACGATTATTGAAACTAAAGCTGCCGCGAGAACTGGCACTCCGGGCGAAACAAACGGTGTCAATGCCAGAGCAATTAATGCGCCACCGAGCGCAACTGAAAGATCAATTCGGGATTTAATTTGCGGCCAAACCAGCGCAAACAATCCAGCAGCAATCGCGGCGTCTAAGCCAAAAGATTTTGGATCCCCAATACTCGAAACACTTATGGCACCTATGAAGGTAGCTAAATTCCAAAGCAGGTATACAGATAAGCCAGTTGCCCAAAAAGCTAATCGCGACGCCCGGCCTTCAAACGCTGCTTCATCTTGGGCCAATCCCATTGCAGTTGACTCATCAATGGTCAATTGAACTGCCACCAAGCGGCCAGGCCCTTTTGCTTTAAGAATTGGAGTCATTCGCATCGAATAGGCAGCATTTCGAGTTCCCATTAACCAGGAGGCAACTACTGCGGTCAAAGCTGTGCCACCGGAGGCCAAAGTACTAACCAATGTGAATTGGCTGGCGCCAGTAAACATTAAAAGCGAAAGCGCCATAGTTTGCGGAATTGTTAATCCGGTAGTGGTACCGAGGGCACCGAATGAGACCCCGTACATTGCAACTGCGATGCCAATGCTGGCTGCATTTCGAACTATCTCATTGCGCGCAGATATCCAGTCACGGGCGGCTTCGTTCATAGTGTGTTAAACCTATCGCACTAGTCTGGAGAGCGTGTCGGTCAACTATCGAGGGCTTGGGTATGCGTTTATTGGCGTACTAGTTTTCTCATTTACCCTTCCCATGGTCAAGTTAGCGCTTCCGGGCTTTTCGCCATGGACCTTAACGTTTGGTCGAGCAGCATTGGCAGGGTTACTGGCTCTGATGTTCTTAAGATATTCCAAAGTTGGGTTTCCAGATCGCAAATTGATCTTGCCGCTACTCGTTACAGCAAGTGGCATTGTCGTTGGTTGGCCCATCCTCACCACGCTTGCATTGCAGGAGACCACAAGCGCGCACGCTGCAGTTATCACTGCTGGATTACCAATGGCCACTGCAGTGCTTGCGGTGTTTAGATTGCACGAACAAGTTCCAAAGAGCTTTTGGGTTGCAGCCGCAATCGGAACTTTGACTTTAGTTGTTTATGCCTTAGCGCGCGGTGGCCAAGAAGGCGGCACTTTAGTTTCAAACCTTTATCTGTTGGGAGCTGTAATAGCAGCAGCCATTGGATACGCCGAGGGTGCAATACTTTCAAAAGTGATGCCTGGCTGGCAGGTGGTTTCTTGGTGCGTGGTGCTATTTTTGCCAATTACGCTGCCCTACTTTGCAATCTCACTTTGGCTGGGTGCACCAACCCACACCGTAACAACGGTTTCGGTGCTAGCTTTCCTATTCACGGCATTTGGATCGATGTACTTTGGATTTTTTGCCTGGTATCGCGGACTGGCAGAACTAGGTGTCGCCAAAGGCTCACAAGTTCAATTGATTCAGCCACTTTTAACTCTGCTGTGGTCAGCCATATTGCTAGGCGAGGTTGTTACCGGGGCCACGTTATTGGCCGCCAGCGTGGTGATTATCTGCATTTCAGCTGTCCAAAGGTTGCGGGTTAGTTTGGCTAAAAAGGCCTTGGTTTAGCCCAGTTTTCTCAACCGGTGCCGCGAGCCCCTCACTTTGCGGTTTTTCAAATCGGCAGGTAGGCTGATTTATGTAACCAGATAGTTGCATAAATAGCGATTATCCAGATTCGAAACGGATAGCACTAAATGCTTGGAAACTACTTGATTGGCCTACGTGAGGGCATTGAAGCTGCGCTCGTAGTGAGTATTTTGCTTACGTATTTAGTTCGCACAAGCCGCCACTCTTTGATTCGTTTCGTTTGGTACGGAGTAGCAGCAGCGGTAGCAGTTAGCGTGCTTATTGCCGTAGGCCTTGAAACGATATCGAGTGAGTTGTCTGAGACTCTGGAATTAATTTTTGCTGGCGTGGTTTCGTTCATCGCGGTTGGCTTTGTAACGTGGATGATTTTCTGGATGAAGCGTTCGGCTCGAACCATCAGTTCAGATCTGCGAAACCAACTGGATAGCGCTGCTACCTCAGGTGGGGCGATTGCTGTTGCTTCTATGGCTTTTGTTGCAGTATTACGCGAAGGTGCAGAAACTGCTATTTTCTTCTGGGCAGCTGCCCATGCCACTGGAAATAGCGTGGCCTCGGTTATTGGTCTAATCCTCGGTTTAGCGACGGCTGTAGTTGTTGGGTGGGTGTTTTACCGATCCACCGCTACCGTCAATTTGGCAAAATTCTTTAAAATCACTGGCATCCTTTTGGTCTTTGTGGCTGCAGGCGTACTTTCCTATGGAATCCATGAATTCCAAGAAGTGGGCTGGCTTCCTGGTGAATCAAACGTACTTGTTGACCTAAGTGGCGTGCTTATCGAAGGAACATTCCTGGCGACCCTGGTTGCTGGCCTGTTTAACTTGAAGCCAACTACTACCACGCTGCAGGTAATTGCGTACGCAACATACTCGATAACCGTGCTTTACTTCCTGCTTCGCAACAAGGTTGCACCGGCTGCTTCTGAGTCAAAGTCCGCAGATTTATCTTCCGTACCTTCTTCCTAGGCGGCCAGAGCTGGGCGATAGTCTAGTTTCGTGCCGATCTCATTCCGAAGCGATGTCACGGTTGAATTAGTTAAGCATTCAGCTGGTGATGCTGACGTGCTTTGGGCAGCCAGAGTCTCAACTAAGGGTGACCAATCAGCAACCGACGTGAATGCTGATTCGGCTGCATCAGCTGGCTTAATTAATTACTTGATGCGGGATCGTCACGGCAGTCCTTTTGAACACTCCGTATTCACGTTTTTTGTGCAAGCACCGATCTTTATGTGGCGCGAACATTTTCGCCATCGCATGGCTAGTTACAACGAAGAATCCGGTCGATACAAAGTACTTGACCCGATTTTTTACACGCCTGCTACTGATCGCAAACTCATTCAGATTGGTAAAGCTGGCGCTTACGAGTTTGTCGATGGAACTCAGGAACAGTTCGATATCGTCACGCAGGAAACTAAGAAAGCTTGCGAAGTGGCTTATGCATCATACGAAGCCATGCTTGAAGCTGGGGTTGCGCGTGAAGTAGCCCGCATCGTATTGCCTGTGACTATTTACTCATCGGCATACGTCACGATGAATGCGAGAGCCTTAATGAACTTCCTTAGCCTTCGACGTAAAGCCGAAGGCTCTCACTTCCCGTCGTTTCCGCAGCGTGAAATTGAAATGGTTGCGGAAAAGTATGAAGAAGAATTCAAGCGCCTTATGCCATTAACCCATGCATCATTTGTTGCTAATGGGCGAGTGGCACCTTAGTAGATTGGTAATGAACGTGAAAGCTACAACAGCGTTCGGCACGGTACTTACTGCCATGGTCACGCCTTTCAATTCGGATGGGACAAAGTTAGATCTAGACGCCGCCGCACAGTTGGCAAATGACTTAGTTGACCTAGGTAACAATGGCTTGGTTGTGAATGGCACCACGGGTGAATCTCCAACAACTGATGAACATGAAAAACTGGAATTACTAAAAGTTGTGATTGCTGCCGTGGGAGATCGGGCGCGCGTGGTTGCCGGTGCTGGTTCAAACGACACTGCGCATTCAATTCTGTTGGCAAAAGATGCTGCAAAAGCAGGTGCTCATGGACTACTTGTAGTTACTCCTTATTACAACAAACCACCTCAAGCCGGAATCTATGCGCACATGGTTGCCGTTGCAGATGCAACTGAGTTACCGGTGATGGTTTACGACATACCTGGCCGATCTGGAGTGCCAATTCAAAATGACACCATGCTCAAGCTTGCAGAACATCCAAGAATTTTGGCAAATAAGGACGCCAAGGGAGATACTTGGGCAGCTTCCCAGATCATGGCGCAATCAGATCTTGCCTATTACTCTGGTGACGACCCACTTAACTTGGCCTTACTTGCCCTGGGGGCCGTTGGCGTAGTTAGTGTTACCGGCCACGTAGTTGCGGATCGCCATAAGCAAATGGTGGAAGCTATTGAAAATAATGATGTGCACACTGCTCGCAAAATTAACGAATCACTAGTTCCAATTACTGAAGGAATCATGACTCGTGCTGGTGGCGCCATAATGGTTAAAGCCGCGCTAGATCAACTTGGTCGCGTTGGTGGCGGTTCGCTGCGGCTACCGCTTGTGCCGGCAACTCCTGAGCAGCGAAAAGTCTTAAAAGAGGATTTAATAAGGGGCGGTTTTAGCCTGTGACATTCTCACAACTGGAGCAACCACCAGTATTGGCTAACGACGCATTTCGAGTAGTAGCTCTCGGCGGGCTCGGCGACATTGGCCGGAACATGACGGTCCTTGAGTATCAAGGCAAGTTATTGATAGTTGATTGCGGCGTGCTGTTTCCCGAGGAAACACAGCCTGGTGTAGATCTAATTCTTCCTGACTTCGGTTACATTCAAGATCGATTGAGCGATGTCGAGGCAGTCGTACTTACTCACGGACACGAAGATCACATTGGTGCCGTCCCGTACTTACTACGCGGTCGACAAGACATTCCAGTGGTGGGTTCGCAGTTAACACTTGCCTTTGTCGAGAGTAAATTGCGGGAACATCGCATATCAGCAAGCACGCAAATCGTTAAAGAGGGAATGGTTCAAACTTACGGGGAATTCACAGTTGAATTTATTGCAGTAAACCACTCAATTCCAGATGCATTAGCGGTTGCCGTCACAACACCAGCTGGAACTATTTTGATTACCGGCGACTTCAAGATGGACCAGCTACCTCTCGATGGTCGTGTCACTGATTTGAATGCGTTTGCTCGCCTGGGAGATAAGGGCGTTGATCTATTCCTCGTAGATTCAACAAACGCTGAAGTACCAGGGTTTGTAACCAGCGAAAAAGATATCATCCCTACTTTGCAACAAGTTATAAGTGGCGCAACAGGGCGAGTAATAGTTGCTTCGTTTGCCTCACACGTGCATCGAGTGCAACAAGTTATTGACGTAGCAACTAAAAACAATCGAAAAGTTGCATTCGTAGGTCGATCCATGGTGCGCAACATGGCGCTCGCTAGTGACCTGGGGTACTTAAACATTCCAGGCGGCACACTGATTTCAAGTGACCAAATGACTGATTTGCCAGATGATCAAGCAGTTTTGATTTGCACTGGATCCCAAGGCGAACCAATGGCAGCATTGGCTCGAATTGCAAATCAAGATCACGCTATTGCTGTTGGTCCCGGCGATACGGTAATTCTTGCTTCGTCACTGATCCCTGGAAATGAAAATGCGGTCTATCGCATCATTAATGACTTAACGCGACTTGGTGCACACGTAGTACACAAGGGCAATGCTCTAGTTCATGTCTCTGGCCATGCTGCAGCTGGTGAATTGCTTTATTGCTACAACATAGTAAAACCAAAAAATGTAATGCCAATTCATGGTGAGTGGCGACACCTACGCGCGAATGCGGACTTAGCTTTAAAAACTGGAATTCCCGAATCCAGGATTATGTTGGCAGGCGATGGTGTAGTTGTCGATTTAGTTGCGGGCAAGGCAAACATTGTCGGTGCGATCGCGTGTGGCTATGTTTACGTGGAGGGTTCAACAGTTGGTGAAGTTTCTGAATCACTTCTTAAGGATCGGAGAGTCCTGGGTGAAGACGGATTCCTTTCCATTGTTGCTGCAGTCAACTTTGCAGAGCGCAAAGTGATTGCCGGACCACAAATACATGCCAGGGGATTCAGCAAAGAAGAAAGCGTATTCGCAGAAATTCTGCCGGCGATTCAAGTCACGCTCGAAGCAGCACTTGCTGATGGCGTAACTGACACACATCAATTGGGACAAATGGTACGTCGAGTAACGGGCAAATGGGTTGGCGAAAAACATCGCAGGCGACCAATGATTGTGCCTTCAATAATTTCTAGTACACAAGATCAGTAGCTCGGATCATAACGAGACCAGTCGCCTAGAACGGCAACTTATATATTCCCGCCAGTATTGACATATATCGGATTCAACCGCGACACGCCGTAACCCTTGGTGCCCGAGTTACCAGAGCGAATCGCATATATTTGTTATATGGCTTCCCCGTCACAGGCAACTCGACCACGCTCATCTGCAGCAACTAGACCGCAAGGTCGCAATTCTGCCAATGGCCGTGCGCCGGTAAAGTCTCGTAAATCTGCGAAGTCTTCATTCTTTGTAACAATGTTCAGCGGCTTCCGTACGTTTGGTACTGCAGTATGGCTTGGTATTGCACACGTTGTCGGCGCAATCACTCGCGGGGTAGGGCGTAGTGCGCGCGACTTAGACCCAGCACATCGCCGCGATGGACTTGGCTTGCTGTATCTTTCACTTGCAATTGTGGTTGCATCAGTTATCTGGTTTGACGTAGCGGGATTTGTTGCGGGAGTTGTGACGAGCTTAGTAACTGGCGCAGTCGGTATTTTTGATTTATTCGCTCCGCTGGTACTTATCGTTATTGCAGTTCAAACCCTGCGGCACCCAGATGCACCATCACAGAAAAAAGGCCGACTTTCAATTGGTTGGTCACTTTTTGCATTGAGCACAATGGGCATCACCCATATTCAGCGCGGCAATCCTTTGCCTTCAAATGGAGCTCAGGCCATGCGCGATGCTGCCGGTTGGACTGGGTGGGCTGTTACTGCTCCATTCGTAAGTGCAGTAGGCACCGTTGTTACAGTTCTACTTTTGTTGGTCGTCTTATTCTTTTCGATTTTGATTATTACTGCCACTCCCGTGAACACGATTCCAGTGAAACTTCGTGCTATCAAAACCAAGTTTTCTCGAATCCCAATTGACGCCGAAGCAGAAGTCGCCGCTCATCCAAACGTGGAGGCTATTTCGGCGGCACAGGCCCAACTTGCTCTCGACGTTTCCCCGGTGGTACACCGCACCATCTTTAGTCGATTGCGTCGCAAATCAAGTCCAGATACACCCGTAGACCCGGCTCTTGCGATCGGGGAGCTTGCAGGAGATGCGCCATTTGCAACACCAGTTGTAAGTAATTCACCGGCCTCAGATCAGGTAAGCGAAGTTGTAGACATTTCGCAGCTCAACACCATCGCTGTTGATGTGCTTGCTCCCGTTGTTACACATGAGACAGAAGCGGTTGCGCTAATTAAACCAAAATCACCTCAAGTAATGACTCCATCCCAACCAGCGTCCCTACTTGAGCCAGTTGGTAAGCCGGTACAACTGCCGCTAGCTTCGGCCGCCACTTACAAACTTCCAAGTGAATCACTGCTAAAGGCCGGCGCCAAGCCGAAAGAACGCACCGCAGCCAATGACGCGGTGATCGAAGCCTTAACACAGGTGCTCGAACAATTTGACATTGACGCCAAGGTGACTGGTTTCCAACGTGGCCCAACGGTAACTCGTTATGAAGTGGAACTAGGTCCAAAAGTAAAAGTCGAGCGCGTTACTGCACTAAGTAAGAACATCGCGTACGCAGTTGCTAGTGCTGACGTTCGAATTTTGTCGCCTATTCCAGGCAAGAGCGCGATTGGTATCGAAATTCCGAACTCTGATCGAGAAGTTGTTTCACTTGGCGACGTTATGCGCAGCAAAGAAGCAGCGGGCGATGAACATCCAATGTTGGTTG
>CANJRK010000015.1 GCA_947476765.1 Actinomycetota bacterium | reverse complement strand
CTTATCAAGCTCAATGATCTTGGCTTCGATTTGCTTGCCAATGTATGGTGCTAGATCGCGCACGCGGCGCATTTCAACAAGTGAAGCTGGCAAGAAGCCGCGAAGTCCGATGTCCATGATCAAGCCGCCCTTAACGACTTCGATGACAGTGCCGGTAACGACGCCATCTTCTTCCTTGATCTTTTCAATTGAACCCCAAGCACGTTCGTATTGCGCGCGCTTTTTGGAAAGAATTAATTGACCTTCTTTATCTTCCTTCTGCAACACAAGCGCTTCAATGACATCGCCAACAGTTACAACTTCGTTGGGATCGATATCGTGTTTGATGCTTAGTTCGCGAGAAGGGATAATTCCTTCGGTCTTGTAGCCGATGTCGACGAGTACTTCGTCGCGGCTTACTTTTACGACAATGCCTTCAACGATGTCGCCATCATTAAAAGGTTTGATAGTGGCGTCAACGGCGGCCATGAATTCTTCGGCTGATGCGAAGTCGTCGACAGTGGAGAAGCTGGTCTTGTCAGTAGTGACAGTCATTAAGTTATTGCCTCGATGCGGATAGAAATAGTACGGATGTTGCATTCTTTCCTTGCGGATCCTGCGGAACTAGGTCTGTCCTTGGGCAAATGGCAACCTTCTAAGGATAGGGATGTGAGTTTGCTTGGTCAAAACCTATTGCCCCAGTAAAACGTGGCTTTAGTGGCCTGCTGCTGCCCAGGAGGTACCGATTCCAGTGGATACGTCCATTGGCACCTGCAAACCGCCTACGGACTGCATGTTTTCCACCACCAATTTCGTAACTTGAGTTAATTCACCCGGGGCTACTTCAACAACCAATTCATCATGAACTTGCAATAGTAGGCGCGATTTAACACCTGCTGCCTTTAAGGCTATGTCTACCTTGAGCATGGCCACTTTAACTAAGTCGGCAGCTGAACCCTGGATCGGAGCATTCAGCGCCATTCGCTCTGCCATCTCGCGAAGCTGTCGATTGTCGCTATTTAAGTCAGGTAGATAACGTCTGCGACCCATGATGGATTCGGTGTAACCCAGTTTGCGGGCTTCGATAACTACATTTGCCAGGTAATCTCTGACGCCACCAAATCTTTCGAAGTAGGTATTCATTAGCGACTTAGCCTGATCGTTGCCAATGCCAAGTTGTTGCGCAAGCCCATAAGCTGAAAGTCCGTATGCCAAACCGTAAGACATTGCCTTTATCTGCCTACGCATGTCAGCATCAACATCTGCAGGCTTAACGCCAAAGACCTGCGAGCCAACTGTTGTGTGCAGGTCTTCCCCTGACTTAAGTGCGGCAATCAAGCCAGGATCATTCGATAAGTGCGCCATGACACGCAATTCAATTTGACTGTAGTCCGCAGTCAGTAAGGTCTCGTACTCACCGCCGACAACGAATGTCGACCGGATAGCAGCTCCCTCGCTTGTTCGAATTGGAATGTTTTGTAAGTTCGGTTCCGTACTTGATAGTCGCCCAGTTGCTGCAACCATCTGGTTGAAGCTGGTATGAATCCGCCCGTCATCAGCTACAGCGGTTAGTAGGCCAGTAACGGTTTGCTTCAACTTAATAACTTCGCGATACCGCAGTAATGCAGTCAGTAATTCATCGTCAGGAAACTTTGCCAACAAGCCAAGAAGTGATTCGGCATCGGTCGTATATCCGGTTTTAATCTTCTTAGTTTTGGGGAGCCCTCGCTCTTCGAACAAAACTTCCTGCAATTGTTTTGGCGAACCTAAATTAAATTCATGTCCCACTGTGCTGTGCGCTTGCTTTACCGCAGCTGCGGCGTCACCCTCAAAGTTCTCCTCTAGCTTATTCAGAGCTTTGCGATCCACGGCAATTCCGCTTCGTTCCATTTGCGCCAAAAGTGTTATGAGCGGAAGCTCGACTTTTTCAAAGAGATCTGTGCTGCCACGATTTGCCAACTCAGCGCGTAGGAATTCGCTCAAATCCAATGTGGCGCGCGCCGCTTGGGCCAGTTCCTCGCCAGATACTTCGCTAGAGCCATCAAGTGATAACTGTGCACTTGCCTTAGCGTCAGTCACCTCTAGAGATTTGCCCAAATAACGCATTACTAGATCAGCCAGTTCGAAATTGCGCCCACCTGGTGAAACCAAATATGACGCAATTGCGGTGTCAAAGACCAAGCCGTCTACTGGCATGCCCATTGCTGCAAATGCCAGCAGTGGCCCCTTGGCGTCGTGCAGGATTTTAGGGCTTGAACTAGCCAGCCAATTGCCCAAAGTTTTTCCGCCATCGGCAATCGAGCACCAAACTGAATCGCCACTTTGATTTACAAATGCCAGTGCTTGTATTTCCCCGGTGCCGTTACCCCACTGGCCAGCAGCTGACATCGCAACCGGAGTTGAGGTGGCAGCTAGCCATTTACCTAGTTCTGATTCGGAAACAGATTTAGTAGCAACCGCAAAGTCGTTACTTGTAATTGGTGATTCCACTTGCATTAACTTGGTGGCCTTCTTGCTACTTGGCTTCGAAGTTTCACTAGTTGCTGTTTCATCCGGCTTTGCTTCACCCGCAGGCTTGCTCGCATCGTTTGCATTTGGCCAGGCTGCAAAGATACGCGGACGAAGTGCTGAAAATTCAAGAGCATCTAACGTGGCATGAACAATGCTGGGATCATATTCCCGCTTGGCGTACAACTTGATGTCGGTTTCTACTGGCGCATTTTCAACCAATCGGTTTAGTTCATAGTTCAATTGAACTTGCTCCAAATTGGATCTAAGTGCTTCGCCCACTTTGCCACCAATTGAATCCGCAACTGCGATGATGTTTTCTATCTCGCCGAATTCGGCAATCCACTTTGCCGCAGTCTTTGGTCCAACTCCGGGTACGCCAGGTAAGTTATCGCTACTCTCCCCCACAAGTGCCGCTAACGATCGGTATTGCTTTGGAGTGACACCATATTTTTCAAAAACTGCATCAGGCGTCATGAGAACTAGATCCGACATGCCTTTTCGTGGGTACAGAATGGTCACGCGCTCATCGATCAACTGGAAGGAATCTCTATCCCCGCTGACAATACTTACGGGGAAGTCACAAGATTTTGCCAACGTCGCCAGGATGTCGTCTGCTTCAAAGCCATCAGCAGTTACAACTGAGATGTTCAATGACTCTAAAACTTGCTTAATTAGCTCAACTTGGCCTTTGAATTCAGGTGGCGTCTTAGCTCGAGTGGCTTTGTACTCGGGATATCGTTCACTTCTAAAGGTCTGACGGGAAACATCAAAGGCAACTACTAAGTGAGTCGGCTTTTTATCCTTTAAGACATTCGAGAGCATCGAGACAAAGCCGTAAACCGCATTTGTATGTTGGCCTGAGCTGGTGGCGAAATTCTCGACTGGCAGGCCATGAAACGCCCGATAGGCAAGCGAGTGCCCATCCAAGATGAGAAACTGAGGGGTAACCACATCTTGATCCTAGAGGGGCACCTGTGAGCCAGAACGAAGAGAACCACGCAACGCAAATCCAAGTTGGATCCATGGCGGAACGAATGGGGATAACTGTCAGTTTTGCGACGGCAAACAAAGTGGTTGGTCATATGCCAGTCGAAGGCAACACCCAACCATTCGGCTTGCTGAACGGCGGCGCATCAATGGCACTTGCTGAAACTCTCGGCTCCGTTGGGGCGCACTTACATGCCGGACCCAACAAGAGCGTCGTTGGCATCGACATAAATGGCACACATCACCGCAGTGCAAAAACTGGATCAGTTACCGGTACTGCTACCCCGCTGAGCCTGGGACGCACAATTGCAGTTTACGAAATCGTGATCACTGATGATCGCGAGAAGCGCATCTGCACTGCGCGCCTGACTTGCTTGCTTCGTGACTTATAAGGCAAATAAAAAAGACCCCGAAACGACGGGGTCTTTTTTATTTAATGATTAGCCGCCTAGGTAAGCCTGAGCAATTGCAGGATCATCAGCAAGCTTAGATCCATCACCCTCGAGCTTTAGGTGTCCAGATTCCAGCACGTAGGCATAGTCTGCAATACGCAGCGCAGCTAGTGCGTTCTGTTCAACTAGCAAAATGGTTACACCAGACTTGCGAATTGTCTCAATAGTTTCAAAGATCAAATCCACGAGTACTGGAGCAAGTCCCATTGATGGTTCGTCCAACACGAGTAGCTTTGGATCACCCATAAGTGCGCGACCAACGGCTAGCATCTGTTGCTCACCACCAGACATAGTTCCAGCTTTTTGGTTGATGCGCTCGCGCAATCTAGGGAACAATTCCAAAACACGTTCGCGAGATTCTTTAACTGCGGCTGCATCCTTGCGAAGGAATGCACCCAAGTCGAGGTTCTCGTCGACAGTCATCTTAGGAAAAATGCGTCGACCTTCAGGTGAATGACAAATACCCTTGGCAACTACATCGTGTCCCGCGACTCCATCGATACGTTCGCCTAAGAACTCAATAGATCCAGTCTTTGGCTTAAGTAGGCCACTTACTGTTCGCAGAGTTGTTGACTTACCGGCACCATTGGAACCGATGAGTGAAACGATTTCGCCTTCACGAACCTCAAGAGTTAACCCCTTGACCGCTGTGATTGCGCCATAACCAACAGTAATGTCATTGATCTTTAGCATTACCGGAGTGTTTAATCGTGCCATTATTTGCTCGCCTCCGATCCGCTCTTGCCTAAGTAGGCTTCAATAACTCGTGGGTTGGACTTAATCTCTGCTGGTGTTCCTTCAGCGATCTTTTGTCCTTGGTCAAGGACTGTTACGCGCTCTGAAACCTGCATAACAACGCTCATGTCGTGCTCGATTAGCAGGATGCTTATTCCCTTATCCGCCTGAAGTTTGCGAACGAACTCAACGAATGTTGCGGATTCATTTGGGTTCATACCAGCTGTCGGCTCATCAAGTAGCAATACCTTCGGGCGAAGTGCCAAGGCTCGTGCTACTTCTAGTCGACGCTGATCACCATAGGAAAGGTTACGAGCATATTCGTCCGTTACCGAACCAATTCCAACGTAATCCAAAAGCTCCTGGGCAAAATCCCTAGCGTCCGCTTCTTCTTTACGCTGCTTCTTGGTGCGGAAAATCGTTGAATAAACGCCCGCCTGCATTTTGGAGTGCATTGCCACCATGACATTTTCCTGTGCGGTCATAAGTCCGAACAAGCGAATATTTTGGAACGTGCGGGCAAGCCCACCTGCTGCAATCTCGTGCACTGGATTTCCCGTGATCTCCTCGTTGTCAAAAATAACGTTTCCTGAGGTTGGGATGTATAGCCCGGTTAACACGTTGAAGAAAGTTGTTTTACCTGCTCCGTTTGGTCCGATTAAGGAAACGATTGAACCTTCCGGGATGTCAAATGAAACATCATCAACGGCTACTAAGCCACCGAATTCGACTCTAATGTTTTGAGCATCTAGTACTGCTCTTTTATCAAGACTCATACTTAATGGCTCGCAATCTTTGTCTCGTCGGTTATTTTTTCTTCATCCTCAAGTTTTTCTTCATTCATAACCATGCGGATTCGAGCTTCCGGAATGAAGCCTTCACGACGGAATAGCATCATAAGTACCAAAAGCAGTCCGAATAGCAAGAACTGGTAGGACGGGAAGTTGATCTTGGTTCCTAGTGCGTTATTGATAACGACACCGAACTGCACTAGGCCAACTGAGTTAACCCAGGCTAATACGGTGGCACCAACCACGACACCCCAGACGTTACCCATGCCGCCAAGAACAACCATGGACAAAATGATGATCGAAATTACAAAGTTGAATCGGTCTGCGTAAACGCCACCTACCAAGGTTGCGAATGCCACACCACCGATACCGCCACCAACTGCGCCGATTGCATACGATGCGAACTTGGTGCGCCATAGTGGAACGCCCATCATGCTGGCTGCAAGTTCATCTTCACGAATTGCCAGCCAAGCACGGCCTAAGCGACCATCGCGCAAACGAATCGAGAAGAAGATCATCGCCCCAGCAAGCATCGAAATCATTAGGAACTTCTCAGGTAGCGAGAATGTTCCAATCGTGTAGCCAAGGAATTTGATGTCATCTAAGCCACCGATGCCTTGGGCTCCGTTGGTCAGATTGAGACCTGCAACATCGCCACCATTAACCATGAACTGCGGAATAATTTCACCAAAGCCCAAAGTAACTAGCGCAAGGTAATCGCTCTTTAGGCGAAGTGTCGGACCACCGATAATGATTCCCCAAATCGCAGTGAACACACCACCCAAAATCAGAACAAAGAAAAAGCTAAAGTGAATACCCATCTCAAGTCCTGGCCTTGGATTGCCAAAGAAATTGATTTGGAATTGGCTTAAGAATGGCGACATTAACCATCCTGCGACATATCCGCCTAAGGCCCAGAATGCAACATACCCAAGATCCAAAAGTCCCGCGTAACCCACAATGACATTTAGTCCAAGAGCCATGAGGATCCAGACCATGATTTCGGCCATGGAAGTCAGCGAGAACCAAGCGTTGAAGAATTCAACGACCTGTTTTGGAGCACTAGGCAAGATGAACTGATTGATTATGAAAACAGTCAGTACTGCAATTGTGAATCCAATCGCCCATTTCCGGTTATTACTTGCTGCGTGATGAGCAGCTGTTGAAGTATTTGACATATCAGACCTTCTCTTGTGCTGTTTCGCCGAGTAGGCCACCCGGACGGTAGACCATCAGAAGAATAAGAATTGCGAACACCATCGTTTGAGACCAACGTTGTCCTGGACCAATTGGTAATCCGTCGTTGTAGCTCTGGATTAGCCCGATGATAATGCCGCCGATAACTGCGCCGTAGAGATTTCCAACGCCACCTAGAACTGCTGAAGTAAACGCAATCAAACCCAATTGGAATCCAAGGTTATAAGCCACAGTTCCAATGGTCTGGGCGTACATGATTCCAGCCGCGCCAGCTGCTGCGCCCGCAATAGCGAATGTAAATGAGATGGTCTTGTTCACATCGATACCCATTAAGCGGGAGGCATCTTTATCCTGTGCTGTAGCTCGCATAGCGCGCCCACGACGAGTCTTATTAACGATGAACGTCAAAACAATTAGCAGCGGAATCGTTACTGCAAAGATTGCTACCGCCTTGAAGGAGAACTCCACGCCACCAAATCCAAAACTTGTACTTGGCAACACCGTTGGAACGTTAACCGGTACCGAACCGACCCACTTCAAGCCAACCCACTGCAGTACGAATGACATACCTACTGCGGTAATCAGCGGTGCTAGTCGCGGCGCATTTCGTAGTCGACGGTAAGCCAAGCGCTCAATTGTGACGTTTAGAATTGCGCAGAACAACATGGTGAGAAGTAAAACTAAAAGCAGTAATACGTAATTCTTGGTGCTTGGTTCTGTGGCACCAAGTGCCTCAGTCAAGATTGCGAAGCTGAATACTGAGCCAAGCATGAACAAGTCACCGTGTGCAAAGTTAATCAGCTCGATGATGCCGTAGACCAATGTGTAACCAAGCGCAATCAATGCATAAAGCATGCCGTTGGTTAAACCATTGACTGTTACAGACGCAAACTGAATCGGATCTTTGAATAGGTTTAGGCCAAGCCAGTAAACCGCAACTCCAATAATGAACAGCATGGAGATCTTCATCAAGATCGCACTGAGTTTTACTTTCTTTCGAGCTACGCCGGATGCAACCGAAGTCATCTGCGTTTTCTCCCTCTGTTAAGACACCATTAAAAGGTGCTCGGAAATTTCTCTTAATTAAACACTATAGTTTCGTAAAATTTCAGCAAATGGGCGGGGATAGTTTAACTAGCCCCGCCCATTTGTGATGTGCCTAATTAATAGGCACGATAGCAATTAGCTGATTTCGATCGACTTGATGTCAGTTTCAACGCCACCGGTCATCTGCTGCAATGTCATGGTGACAGTATCTACGTCACCAGTCTCTTGAGTTAAGCAGAAGCCCATGCCTGATACTGATTCTTCAGCAGTTAGACAGATTGGCTCTCCAGCGAATACTGCATCAAGTACACCCTGACGGGTACCATCTGATGCTGCAATTGCCTTAAGGATAACCTGCATTGCTACGCCACCGTACATTGCGTATGAGCTGTTTGGCTCTGCGCCGTACTTAGCGATGTAATCTTCGACGAACTTGCCGCCAACGCCGCCAGCCTTCTTGATGCCATCTAGTGACTTACCTGCGAATGTCATCCATAGGCCTTCAGCTTCTGGCATATCGCGTAGCACTGGGTATCCGGAGAAACCGTCTGGTGCCATTGAGAAGAACTTAGTGTTGTCGCCAAGTACTGCAGTCTTGTCCTTAACAAGCTGAACACCATTGTTATCGAAGATACCGCCGAAGTAGACACAGTCTGCTCCAGAAGCCTTGATCTTCTCAAATGTTGCGGTGTAGCTTGGCTGCTTTACGTCCCATGAGTAACGGTCAACAGTTCCGCCTAGGCGTGCAAATTCAATTGCAACGGCGTCTGCGATGCCCTTACCGTAAGCCTGAGTGTCATCCATAACTGCACAGTGCGTCTTCTTCTGTTCGTTGTAGATGAATTGAGCTGCAGCAGTTCCCTGGAAACCATCGTGTGCAATTACGCGAGCGTAGTTACGTGCACCGGATGGGTAGTAAAGACCTGGTTCGCCCTTATCCCATTCAACAGTTAGACCTGGGTAAGTGTTTGCATGGGAAACCATAAGCATGCCAGCCTGGTTAAGAACTGGGATGATGATCTTTGCACAACCGGAGTTGTAGGTACCCATAACAGCAACTTCAGCTGTGTTAGCTACGTGATCCTGTGCGTTCTTTGCACAAGCAGCGTCGTCCCAAGCACCCTTAGCGGCTGTTGAGTCGTCGTATTCTTTGATTGTTACTGTGTAGTCTCCAGCTTTGCCGCCAGCTTGTTCAAGAACAAGTGCAACTACTTCATTAGTTGACTTGCTAGCGTCAGCAGAAGCGCCCTGGATTGGAAGATCTGTACCCACTACGAGTGCGTCTCCACCAGCAGAATCGCTGCCACCGCTGCAAGCAGCAAGTGCAAGTGCGCCAGCTACAGCCAGTGCACCGATTTTGATCGACTTGATCATTTGTATTTCCTCTCGTTGGCCCGACGAATTCTTTTCGGGCAAAACCTAAAGTAACGGCAAAAGCCCTATGATTTCAAGGTAAATCCCGTGTTGCGTCAATGAGTTACGGGTTTGTTACCTAGATATAGTGAGAAAAATTGCGAAATCACGCGAATTCAGACATTTGCAACAGGCGTTAGCGTCGACGCTTTTCCCGAATTCGTAGGTTAATAACGATCGGAGACCCAGCAAACCCAAACTCCTCGCGGAACCGGCGTTCGACGAATCGCCGATACCCAGCCTCAAGGAACCCGGTAGTAAATAGCACAAATACTGGTGGCGCGACACTGGCTTGGGTGCCAAACATAATTTTGGGTTGCTTGCCACCACGCACTGGGTGCGGATGGCTGGCGACAATGTCGGCCAGAAATGCATTCATCCGACCAGTTGGAACTCTGGTCTCCCAGCCGGCAATTGCGGTACGCAGGGCCGGGACTAGTCGATCTTTATGCCAACCAGTTTTAGCGCTGAAGTTGATGCGCGGTGCCCAAGCAACTTGCACCAAGTCGCGCTCGATTTCTCGCTCCAAGTAATAGCGTCGCTCCTCGTCAACTAAATCCCATTTGTTGAAAGCAATAACTAGTGCACGCCCGGATTCGACAACCATGGAAATGATCCGCAGATCTTGCTCAGTCAATGGTGCACTTGCATCAAGTAGGACAACTGCAACATCTGCTTTATCAAGGGCTGATTTAGTTCGCAGAGTTGCAAAGTATTCGTGTCCTGATGCGTTTTTGGACTTGCGGCGGATACCTGCGGTATCAACCAAGATCCATTCTTCGTTATCCATTTCAACTAACTCATCGACTGGATCTACTGTGGTGCCCGCCACGCTATCGACCACTGCTCGCTTCTCACCAGTTAGCGCATTGAGCAAGCTTGATTTTCCAACGTTTGGCTTACCAAGTAGTGCGACTCGATGCGGTCCGCGTGGCCGAGCTTGACCTGAGCCTTCTTCCGGAAGCGCAGCCAAAACTACATCTAGTAGATCCCCGCTTCCTCGACCATGAAGTGCCGAAACTGTGTAAGGCTCCC
The DNA here is from genome assembly GCA_947476765.1 of Actinomycetota bacterium. Taxonomy (GTDB): domain Bacteria; phylum Actinomycetota; class Actinomycetes; order S36-B12; family UBA5976; genus UBA5976. The sequence continues at coordinate 2,401 of CANJRK010000015.1, read as the reverse complement.
CCAAGCCAAGTGACCAAAGTCGAGTGGCTTCTAGTTCAGCGCGTTCATCATCTACTTTGTTTGCTACTAAGATCACTGGAACTTTAGCTTGTCGCAAAACTCGCACAATTTGTTCGTCCGCATCGGTTGCACCTACAGTCGCGTCAACCACGAAAACCACGACATCGCTGGTATTTATTGCAGCTTCAGCCTGCGCAGAAACTTGCTCACTCATTCCGATCGCATCGTGTTCCCAGCCACCGGTATCAACCACAATAAATGGGATGCCGTTCCATTCTGATTCGTAGCGCACACGATCTCGCGTTACCCCAGGGGTGTCTTCGACAACTGCTTCGCGGCGACCAATTATGCGATTGACCAGAGTGGATTTACCAACATTCGGGCGCCCCACGACTGCCACAATCGGTAACGATCCCCCAAAATCTCGGGCATCAGATATCTCATCACTGGGTAAGCCCAGTTGATCAAGTAATGCGGTGTACTCAGATTCAGTTAAGTCTTCCCAGCGCTCTGGAATCTCAATTGAGTCATCAATTTCGATGGCATCGCCAGCGACGTCGTAGATAATTGTTTCGGCATCTGGATCTAAGTCAGCCACGGGACACCTGCGCTAAGTCAATAACTTTTGCAATTACATCAGTTAGATCCATATGAGTCGTATCAATCACTGTTGCATCTGGGGCAATCTCAAGTGGTGAAACGGCGCGCGTTGAATCAGCCAAATCTCGTTGTGCCAAATTTTGTTCGGTAGTTGTCACGTCCGCATCAACTTCTTTGGCGCGACGAGCAGCTCGAGCTGCTGGGTCGGCAGTGATGAATACCTTAACGGGCGCATCTGGCAGTACTACGGAGCAGATGTCACGGCCTTCGACGACTATGCCGACTTTAGAATTGGAAACAATTTCGCGCTGCAGGTTAACCATCAGATCTCGAACTTTTGGCACAGCACTTACTGCGCTGACTCCTTGGGTGACTTCGGCACCTCGAATTGGCAACGAAACGTCCTGACCAGCGACTCGAATTCCAGGTTCACTAGGATCAATACTTGGTTGAATTACCTGGGCATCTGCTAATTGGGCAACTTGCAATGCGTCCGATAGGTCAACACCCAAGTCCTGCAAATACCAAGTCATGGCTCGGTACATACTGCCGGTGTCTAAATAATCCAGGCTCAATTGCGTTGCCACGGCTCGAGAAACACTTGATTTACCAGATCCGCTTGGGCCATCTATGGCAATTACGAGCGGCTGGGACATAAACCCAAGTCTACCCGTCTTAGGTCGCTAGGAAATTACCAAGAAGTTTGCTGCGTTGAGCGCTGTCTCGAGTTTGGGGATTGAAGCGGGTGTTACTGACAACTCGACTAAACCCGTTGGGTGTCCCAGCGAGTGATCGATCCGAACGTCTTCTAAGTTCACTTGCGCTTGCGCAGCTACCGTAAAGAGGCGCGCAAGTTCACCTGGTTTGTCGTCGAGTCGCACTGCCAATACTGCAGTGCGCTGACTTGTAGCTCCATGTTTGCCAGGTAGCCGATCTCTACCCTTAGAACCGCGATTAAGTTTTTCAGTAATCGCTTTTCGGTCACCAGAGTTTAAAGCGGCAGCAAATTCAAGCAGACTCTCAGCAACGTGAGTTATCCGGGTAGCTACGTAATTTGAGTTGTCGCTTAAAATCTCAGTCCAAAGCGCGGCATCTGAGCCAGCAATCCGAATTGTGTCTCTGATGCCTTGTCCAGCCAACTCAATCTGTGAGCTTTCCGCATCAATTAATTCGCCAGCTAGCACTGTGGCAACTACTTGTGGCGTGTGCGAGATGAGAGCGACCGCTTGATCGTGCTCCTCGACAGTCCTAGCAACAGGAAAGGCACCGAGAGCTTTCACCATTACTTTTACCGATTCAATCGCAGCTTCCGAAGTTTCTGGCGTAGTTGAGAGAACCCATGGTCGATCTAAAAACAAATTACCCTGCGCCCCGACTGCTCCTGAGACTTCACGACCAGCCATTGGGTGGCCACCCACAATACGGCTCCAAGCTGTTGTACCCAAATCTTTGAGTTCATTAAAAATTGAAACCTTGACGCTGGCAACATCAGTAATTACTGCATCCGGATGATCTATTGCGGCTTGATGCATAACAGCTGCAACTTTTGCCGGAGGAGTTGCAACGACAACTAACGATATCGATTCATTTCTAAACGGCTTAGCACCACTTACTTGAACTGCGGATGTGAGTGCCGCAGGGTCAATGTCAGATAAGAATACTTTCCTACCTTGCGCAGTTAATCCCAATGCAACTGAAGTTCCAATTAGTCCAGAACCGATTACGAGTACATTGCCTGAAGTTTCTATGTGTTCACTTGACATATTTTCGCTACCTAAAACTACTGAGCAATGTCTTGGCG
>CANJRK010000014.1 GCA_947476765.1 Actinomycetota bacterium | reverse complement strand
GTACGAACCTCGCCTAAGTCATGCCACATAACATGCAATGCGCCACAGCCAACGATTTTGCCGTCTTGTTCTGCAACATAAAACTCTTGTACATCTTCATATAACGTGACTGTGTTTTTCCGAAGGAGGCGCGGACCATCGCCAGCGTAGTTCTCAACTAAATCTCGAACTGCCAAAACATCAGACGTCCGAGCCGGACGTATCACAAGAGTCATTACTACTCCGGCTTTACCAGCGGGAACAGAATAGTTTCGCGAATATTTAGACCAGTTAATGTCATGAGTAGGCGATCGATACCCATACCAACGCCGCCGCTCGGTGGCATGCCGTATTCCAATGCGCGCAAGAAGTCCTCGTCAAGTTGCATTGCCTCGGCGTCACCGCCCGCTTTAAGGGAAGATTGCTCAATTAAGCGCTCGCGTTGAATCACCGGATCGACTAGTTCGGAATATCCGGTTCCAGCCTCGTACCCATCTATATAAAGGTCCCACTTCTCTGCAGTTCCCTTGAATGTGCGATGTTCTCTCACAAGTGGCGAAGTATCAACTGGATAGTCCATTACAAATGTTGGTCGTTTCAGCGCATCTACAACATAGTGTTCTAGCAACTCTTCAACGAGCTTTCCATGAATCGCTTTTGGATCATGAGTGATGCCGGCGTCTGCGCATAATTTTCGAAGTGTCTCAATCGAAGTATCTGGTGTGATTTCCTGACCAATCGCTTTGCTTACTGCAGGGAAAACTGAGATTTGATCCCAGTCTCCAGATAGATCGCGTGTACCACCCTCTACAAGTTCAAAGTTCAAAGTTCCATGCACTGAAAGTGCGGCTTCTTGAATCAATTCACGCGTCAAAGTAGCCATGTCGTTATAGTCAGCGTAAGCCTGGTAATACTCCAGCATGGCAAACTCAGGTGAATGTGTGGAATCGGCACCTTCGTTTCGGAAATTACGATTTATTTCGAATACGCGTTCGATACCACCGACCACACAGCGCTTCAGGAAAAGTTCGGGTGCAATTCGCAAAAACAATTCCATGTCAAAGGCATTGGAAGATGTAACAAAAGGCCGGGCAGCTGCGCCGCCATGCATAGTCTGCAACATAGGTGTTTCGACTTCGATGTAATCTCGCTTGGCAAAACTGGCTCGCAAACTTGCTAATGTTGCCGGGCGAAGTCGCGCTACGGTACGTGCCGTGTCACGCATAATCAAATCTGCATAACGTTGCCGCACTCGAGTTTCTTCACTCAGTGGCTTATGTGGATTAGGTAGCGGTCGTAGTGCTTTCGCTGCCATGTGCCAGGTATCCGTCATGACTGAAAGTTCGCCACGCTTACTGCTAATTACTTCACCCACAACAGCAACTACGTCACCGATGTCTACGAGTGCTTTCCAGGAATCTAATTTCGCTTCGCCGACCCGATCAAAGGAAAGCATGGCCTGGATTGTTTCACCCGTTCCTGCTTGTAATTGGGCAAAACAAAGCTTTCCTGTATTGCGCATAAACATAACGCGCCCTGCAATACCTACGGTTTCGCCGCTTTCTTGCTCCGCCACCAAGTGCGAATACTTGTCGCGCACAGCCGGAATTGTTGTGGTTACTGGGACGCGGACTGGATATGCATCTGTACCACTGGCAAGAATTGCGGCACGCTTTTCGTGTCGAACCTGCATTTGTTCAGGTAAGTCATCGACTTCCTCAACTGCTGGATTTTGATCAGTGGTCATTGACCAAGATTATCGGTACTAGGCGTTGCGCTCGTACATCAGTCGCAATCCGATTAATGTCAGATCTGGCTCATGGTGGGTTATGGTTTCTGACTCAGGAACGACAATGCCAGCCAATCCGCCAGTGGCAATTACTGCTTTAACTGAAGTGCCCAGTTCCTCAACAATTCGGTCAACTAGACCATCAACTTGACCCGCAAAACCATAGATCGCACCTGATTGCAGAGCTTCTACGGTGTTTTTACCAATCACGTTTCTAGGAGCAACCAATTCAACTTTTCGCAGTTGAGCTGCGCGGTTAGCAAGCGCGTCAATTGATATTTCAATTCCTGGGGCAAGTGCTCCGCCAAGGAATTCACCTTTGTCCGAAATCACATCCAGATTCGTGGAAGTACCAAAATCCACCACTATTGCTGGTCCGCCATAAAGCGTAAACGCTGCTAACGAATTTACGATTCGATCTGCGCCGACTTCCTTTGGATTGTCAGTTAGCACGGGAACGCCAGTTTTGATTCCTGGCTCGACTATTACCTGTGGCACATCTTGGTAATAGTTGTTAAGCATTGTTCGCATTTCCCGAAGCACGGCAGGGACGGTTGAACAAAGCGCAATTCCTGTCACTTCCGGAGCATCACTTAGTATCGCCCGGAACTTCAAAGCCAATTCATCTGCGGTTTCGCGGCTGTCAGTTTTAGTGCGCCAGGAAGAAATCAAGTCCTCACCTGAAAATAAACCTAAAACAGTATTGGTATTACCAACATCGATGGCTAATAACATGACTCTCCTACTTTGATATCTCTAAATTGTCGATTAGGCGAATGTCTTCAATTACTACCGCAATAAATATCCGAGCATCAGTTGCGGTGGGTTGTGAAATTAAATCCGAAGATCTGATTTCCAAATATTCAATTGCAGCAACGCCTTGGCTTAGTAAATAATCTCGTCCAACTAGTTGGCATTCATCTGTAGTTTTGCCAGCGGTGAATGCTTGAGACATTAAGTCCATTGCAACTGGGATTTGTTGTGCTAATTCCAGTCCAGCGCTACTTAACCTACGATTTCTACTCGACAACGCCAATCCCGAATTGTCACGAACCGTGGGCACTCCGAATATTTCTATAGACATTTCCAGCTTGGCGACCATTGCTTTAACAAGGGCTAGCTGTTGAAAATCTTTTTCGCCAAAGAATGAATAGTCTGCATCGATAATTTCAAATAGTCGATGAACCACAGTAAGCATCCCGCGAAAGTGTCCCGGTCGGGCATTACCTTCCAAAATCTCACCAAGCACGCCGGGCTCCATGGGTGGATTGACTTGTAATCCGGAAGGATAAATTTGTGCAACATCAGGAACAAAAACGGCGTCAGCTCCAGCACCTTGCAAGATCGCTAAATCTGCTTCCAAAGATCTTGGGTATTGATCCAGGTCCGCGGCATTATTAAATTGTGTTGGATTAACAAAAATTGTGGCAATAACTCGTGTCCCTATGGGGGTATTCGCTTTTGCATAAGTAATCAATTCAGCATGTCCGCGGTGCAAAGCGCCCATGGTTAATACCGCAGCAACTGGAGTGGCTTGGCTACTATGCCAACTCTTGACCTCTGCAACAGTAGTTAGAACTAGTGGAGTACTCATCAGTCATCTGCCAATACTGCAAGCAGATCTTGCGCTGCATTGGGCGATAAAGTTCCGGCCGCCAGCGCTCGCACCGCCGTGAGCCGAGCCATACTTCGATATGCCTGACTTACTGCTGGATCGAAATCAGCTAGTACCCGAAGGTGTTCCCGCACTGTACCTGCATCTCCTCGAGTAACAGGTCCCGTCAAAGCTGCATCGCCATTGCGTAAGGCGTTGTCAAGCGATGCATTAAACAAAGGTGCGATTAAACTTTCTGGATTTTCAATAGAAGCATCAACAAGTAACTCGGAGGTCTGATTCACCAAAGTCATGATGTTATTTGCGCCAAATGTTAGTGCAGCGTGATACAAACCTCGACTAGCCTCAGGAACCCAAACTGGTTCGCCACCTATTTCGACAACTAAAGTTTCAGCGACTGGTCGCAAAGTTTCATGGGTCGTGATTCCAAATGGACAGGCGGAAAGGCGATTCAGGTCGATGCTAGTTCCAGTAAAGGTCATTACTGGATGAAGAGCTAACGGTAGGCAGCCCTGTTCAGTTAATGGTCGTAGTACTTCAATGCCATACCGGCCTGAGGCATGCATGACAAACGTTCCCGGACTTACCGCATTCGTTGCAGCCAAGCCAGTAATAACTTGCGAAAGCACATCATCAGGAACAGTGAGTAAAACCAGATCGCGATCCTTTACTGCAATGTCAATTGTTGTGATGGGAACACCAGGCAATAACGATTCTGCGTGCAATTTAGAAAGATCACTGACTGCAGTACAAGCTAAAACGTTATGGCCAGCGCGCCTCAGGGCAGCACCTAACACGGAACCAGCTTTACCAGTTCCGACTACGCCAACGTCTAGGCGTGGAGGTTTTTCGGTCCAAGGCTTATCGCTCTCGGCCATTGTGTTGACCACGTAACCAGCCTAGTAGGAATTTCGCAGGCGAGCGATCGCTTTATTTTGACGGGTATGACACGATAAGTCCCGTGGTTGAGCGCAACATAATTGGAATGTCTCCTATTGACACTGCCCGAAGTAATCAGACTTCTGGGCTGGCCCTTCATGCTCCCGCTACTCACGGTATGTTGCGAATTTCCTGCCAACTAGACGGTGACATCATCACATCCGCCACGCCATTACTTGGATCCATGCACCGCGGCGCCGAGAAATTGTTTGAGTCACGCGACTACCGGCAAGTTATTGCACTAGCCAATCGACATGAATGGTTAAGCGCATACTCAGGCGAAGTTGGAGTTGCGCAACTAATTGAAACTGCACTAGGAATTGAAGTTCCGGAAGCTGCGCAGTGGTTTCGCACTTTGCTTTTGGAATTTAACCGCATCACCTCTCACCTAGCTTTTTTAGCCGGTTTCCCATGGGAAGATCAGCAACTCACTCACAACTTACGCAAATCCCGAGAACTTTGGGTTAAGCACTATCGCTCATACACCGGAAGTCGCATGCATCCTATGCTCACTCGAATTGGCGGACTTTCCCAAGCTCCCGATGGCGAATGGTTGGACGAGGTTCTGCATTTATCTTTAGATACTGCGCAAATAATATTGGAGACCAACTGGGCTGAATTACTTGAACCATACGCAGGTATCGGTAAATTGACTCGCTCTGAAGCCGAAGTTCAGGCAATCAGCGGACCAGTTGCACGTGCAAGCGGGTATGCCATAGATGCCCGGGAACTTGCAAGTGATGTTAAGTACCAGGAGTTAACAAGTTTTGCGGTTGCAATTCAAACTAATGGCGATGTTAGCTCTCGAATTTTGCAATTAGTTGATGAAGTTACGTTGTCACTTGCCATGATTTCGGAATTAATTGAAACGTGTGCCAACTTGGTCTCCGAAGAAATTAATGTCTTGCTGCCAAAAGTTGTTCGGGTACCAGAGGGAACTTACGAGCACAGTATCGAAACGCCCCTGGGAATTGCATCTTGGTTCTTAGCCTCGCGTAATGACAAAACTCCATATCGGTTGAAACTTAGGCCCGCTAGTTTGCACACTGTGCTGGCACTTTCAACTGTGTTATGTGGGGCGCGCCGTCAAGATTTCGACGCAATAGTTGCAAGTATGCCGTTTATTGCCGGTGATGCAGATCGTTAGTCTCTGCGCTTAAGTGCAAGTTCAGCAAGATCCGCCAGGCGAACCATGAGCGTCTCGATTAACTTTTGAGATGAATCCAAACGATCGCGTAAATCTTTGATTTCATCGCGCATAATTACCAACTCAAGTGAATGAGTTTGATCAGCAGCCTCTTCGATTATGACTGTCGGTGATGCTTGCCGCGTAGTTTGCGTGTGAATTCGAGGTTCGTCACGAACTTGGGTTTGCACTGTTTCAAATTCCGGTTCAGTAGACGTTGTCACAAATTTTGATTCAGCATTAGTACTGCTGGTCGGCGTTTCGGTTTCGAACAACGATTCAAATGATGGTGGTTCAACTACCGGAGGTACGGATGTCGTAACAGGTGGCACGAAAAGTGGCGCTTCCTGCACTGAGACTTCCACGGGTTCGGTAAAAATCGGGTGTTCAAAACTTTCCGATACTCGATTTAAATTGGTCTGCAAACTAGCGCGCATTTGAGCAATTCGGCGGCGGGCTTCTTCGAGTGCTTCGGCTGGTGAAACAACAAAGTCTGGGTCTGGCACGAAATCAGTAGGGAAATTAAATGGTCGGACTTCAACTACTGGTTCTCGCACTTCATCAGAATTATCCGAACCCAGATCATTCGGAGCAACAAACTCTGATTCATCAGTTGCTACTACTTCGATTGGTGACCAAGCATCAGTGTCAATATTTTCACTAGTTTGCGAAGCTGCAGTTTCAAGCTTTGCTTCACGAGCTTTAGCATCTTCTAAGCTTTCACCCGACTTAATGAGCGGAATCCAACCGGTGTACTCACCGCGAATTATCTCGTCGGCATCTGGTGGTAGAGGTGGTCGGCGACGGATTATGGTGTCTTCATCTATGGGCATGAACTGCTCAATCGGTGGTGCCAAAGTTGGCTCATCGACATCACTTAAATCCCAAACTGGCGCCGTTAGCGGATCCCATTCGCGCGCATCATTAGCTGAGTTGTCATCAGACATATTGCGCACCTCCCAGGAACCCTTTAAAGATTGAATTACTCAAGCCTATGGGCATTTTGTGCACATGTGAAACCTCAAATTCGTGAAATGCTTGCAGACATGGGGTTCCTAGCAAATTCAGTGTTTTCACTTGGCGCAGCTGGGCTAGGAACAGCAGCATATGGCCTAGTTGAAGCCCAGGCTTTCACAACTCGTCGACTGGAATTAAAAGTTCTGCCGCCTGAGAGCCCTGAAATCCGAGTCCTGCACATCTCCGATTTACACATCACTCCTGCCCAGACGCGAAAGATTAACTGGGTTAAATCTCTGGTGAAATTAGAACCTGACTTCGTTGTTGGAACCGGTGATTTCTTGGCTCACCAACTTGCAGTTCCTGCGGTCGTTGAGGCCATGGATGAACTTATGGATATTCCCGGCGCATTTGTTTTAGGCAGTAATGATTACTTTGCACCGAAGTTAAAAAATCCATTCATGTATTTCGATAAGAATCGTAAAGTTTATGCCTCTGGAGCAGCGCTTCCTACCGATGATTTAGTAGAGCAACTATCAGATGCTGGTTGGGCAGATCTAAACAACAAGCAAGTCACTATTACCGTCAATGGAGTCAAGATCCATGCTCGCGGAACTAACGATCCACACATTAGTAAAGATGACTACGCAGCAGTTGCTGGTGCCTTCGAAGAACATTCATTAGCACTTGGCGTAACGCATGCGCCTTACCGAAGAGTTTTGGAAAGTTTTGCTACTGATAGTGCGGACTTGGTATTGGCTGGTCACACTCACGGTGGACAAGTATGCGTTCCGTTTTATGGTGCTCTAGTTACTAATTGTGATTTACCACAAAATCAAGCTAAAGGTTATTCCGAATTTGGTGACAAGAAAATGCCAATGCATGTTTCCGCTGGTGTCGGAACTTCGCCATTCGCACCCATTCGAATTGCGTGTCGGCCAGAAGCAACGCTGTTGACCTTGACTGCTAGATAAATTCTTTCGCTACTACTTCAGCAATCTGCGCAGTATTTAGTGCAGCGCCTTTTCGTAAATTATCACCGCACACAAAGAAGTCAATTTCGTTTGGATATTCCTTTGAAACTCGAATGCGGCCAACAACTGTTGGATCGGTTCCGACTACATCAATAGGAGTTGGGAATATTTTGTTGGCTGGATCATCTGTTACAACTACACCCGCTGCATCCGCAAGAAGCATGCGCACTTCATCGGCGGTAACCGCACGATCCAACACCGCATGGACTGCGAGTGAGTGTGTCGTGACAACTGGGACTCGAACGCAAGTTGCATGAACTTTAAGTTCCGGCTTACCTAATATTTTGCGCGACTCGTTACGAACTTTGATTTCTTCACTCGTGTAATCATTTTCCGAAAGTGATCCTGCCCATGGCACAACATTTAGCGCTAGCGGGGCTGGGAAAACATCGTTGTTAGTAATTACGTTACGGACATCTTTTGTTTCGTTACCTAAATTCTTTCCAGCGACTGCATCAATTTGCTCATGCAACGCATCAATGCCACCTTGACCAGCGCCAGAGGCTGCCTGATATGAAGCAACTACGAGTTCCTTTACTCCGAAGGCTTTTTCCAGTGCACCCACAACAACAATCATGGACAGCGTGGTGCAATTTGGATTAGAGATGATGCCACGTGGCCGATTCCTAGTTTGTTCTTCATTAACTTCAGGCACAACCAGTGGAACTTCGGGATCCATGCGAAATGCTCCACTGTTGTCAACTGCAATAACGCCTTTAGCTGCCGCGATTGGCGCCCAGATGGCTGATATTTCGTCTGGAACATCAAACATTGCAACATCTACGCCATCAAAGGCAGCTTCCGTCAATTCCTCGACTACAACATCTTGGCCACGCACTTGAAGTACTTTGCCAGCTGAGCGAGCTGATGCAAGTAACTTGATGTCACCCCAGACATTTGGACGCGTAGAAAGTAGATCCAGCATTACCGTGCCAACAGCACCGGTTGCTCCTACTACTGCAAGTGTCGGTTTCTTTGTCATGAGTTATCGACCCGTCCCACCATATACAACCGCTTCACCATCAGCATCAAGACCAAATGCGGTGTGAACTGCCTTCACTGCTTTCTCCGCATCTTCTGCCCTTGTTACAACCGAGATTCTAATTTCCGAGGTTGAGATCATTTCAACATTTACTCCAGCATCTGCGATTGCCTTGAAGAATGTTGCAGAAACTCCAGGATGTGATCGCATACCTGCGCCAACAAGTGAGATCTTTGCGATGTTTTCATCAGTATCTATGTCTTTGAAAGCAACATCTTTTTCAATTCGACGCAACGCTAACTCAGCCTTGGCAGAGTCTCCGCGGGGACAGGTGAACGTAACATCTGTGGCACCGGACTCATGAACGCTCACGTTCTGGACGATCATGTCCATATTGATGCCTGCGTCAGCAACGGCTTGGAAGATTGCAGCAGCCATACCTGGTCGGTCAGGGACGCCAACGACAGTTATTTTCGCATCACCTAACTCATGTGCGACACCAGCAATGATCGGTTGTTCCATGATTGCTCCTTGTTTGGACAACTTTTTTAACTTGGATTGATCTGCCAAGTCAGCAATTACAAAGGTGCCTTCTTTTTCTGAGAAGGACGAACGTACGTGAATTGGTAAGTCAAAGCGCTTGGCGTATTCAACGCAACGTAAATGTAAAACTTTGGCACCAGCTGCAGCTAGCTCCATCATTTCATCGTAGGTAATCCGAGGAACCTGTCGCGCATTTGGCACAATTCGTGGATCAGCCGAAAAGATGCCATCAACATCTGTGTAAATTTCACATACATCTGCATAAAGCGCAGCTGCCAATGCAACTGCAGTTAAATCTGAACCACCGCGACCAAGTGTTGTGATGTCTTTAGTATCTTGCGACACACCTTGGAAGCCGGCAACGATTGGAATTGCATTATCTCGCAGTGCTTCTTGAATTCGCCCTGGTGTCACGTCAACAATTCGAGCTTTGCCATGTGTTGAGTCAGTAATCAATCCTGCCTGGGAACCAGTGTAAGAACGGGCTTCAAACCCCAAATCGTTGATAGCCATTGCAAGTACTGCCATAGAGATACGTTCGCCTGAAGTTAGCAACATATCTAATTCACGACCAGGCGGGTTTGGTGATACTTGTTTTGCTAAATCGATAAGGTCATCGGTTGTGTCACCCATTGCCGAGACCACAACAATAACTTCGTTTCCGGCTCGCTTGCTATTAACAATTCGCTTGGCGACACGTAAAACGCCAGCAGCATCTGCAACAGATGAACCGCCGAATTTAGCGACAATTAAGCCCATAGCACCTAAGTCTAAAGGGAATTTTTTTATCCAAAATCACAGTCCGAATTGCGAAACATCTAAATCACTCAGGGACTTACTTGACGCCGGCCTTCAAAAGCTCGACCGAGGGTAACTTCATCGGCATATTCCAAATCGCCACCGACTGGTAAACCAGATGCTAGGCGTGTGACCTTGATTCCTAAGGGTGAAATCAACCGGGTTAGGTAGGTTGCGGTTGCTTCGCCTTCAAGGTTTGGGTCTGTTGCCAGGATGATTTCCGTGATTGCTCCATCAGCCAATCGAGTCATCAATTCCGTAACTCGAAGATCATCTGGGCCAATGCCATCTATCGGACTTATAGCTCCACCTAGGACGTGATAGCGACCCCGGAATTCTCGAGTGCGCTCAACGGCCAAAACATCCTTAGGTTCCTCCACTACACAAATTGCAGTGCCATCGCGCCTGGTATCACCACAGATTCGACATAAGTCGTCTTGGGCAACGTTGTAACAAACTCGACAAAACTTTATTTTCTCTTTTACTTCAGCCAGCACCGTGGCTAGTCGAGTTACATCGACGCTATCTGTGGCCAACAAGTGGAAAGCAATTCGCGTTGCGCCCTTTGGCCCAACCCCTGGAAGTTTGGCAAGTTCGTCGATCAAATCTTGCACGATGCCTTCGTACATGTTGCTCATGCTTCGCGAGAACTCTCACTAATAACTTGGCCACCAAGCGAACTGGTAATGATATCAATTGAGGAACGCGCCGGCAGATTTTCATCTTCCGGCGATGCATCGCCAGAATCCGTGGCGACTGCTTTCTTTGGCTTGGCAGCAACAGCGCGATTGGGATCTACGGTTGGATCGATAGTTACGTCAGTATGAAACAGTTTTGAAATAACAAGTCGCAGGCGATCATCATGTCCACTCTTAACGGCGTTGTTCATAGTGTTCACATTTGCAAACGCAACGGCCAAAACTTTATCTTCGCCATATGAAAGTGGCGCAGTATCTGCCATCACAATTCCAGCAACACGACTTTGACTACCCATGGTCTGGAGAATTGTTGGCCACGCATCACGAATCTGATCGAACGTTAACGGACCAGTCAAAGTTTTTGGCGATTCCGCTTCAGTTGCTGCTGCTTGTTGCGCTGCGGCAGCGGTGACTTGTGACGGTTTCAGTGGCGCTGGAGTTGTTGAAGCTTTTGGCCGTGGTGGTGGAGTTGCCTTAACTGGAGTGGCAGGAGATTCTTCAACTGTTGGTTGCGGTTGTTCGGCTGCGATCCGTGGCCGAGCTGGTGCCGGAGCTGCTGAAGTGCGAGGTTCGCCTTGTTCTAATTTTTCAACTCGAGTAATCAAATCTTGAGTGACTTCATTAGTAACTAAGCGGGCTGCGAGTAATTCAAGTTGTAATCGAGGTGAGGCAGCCCCGCGTAATTCAGATAGTCCAGAACTTACTAAGTCAGCGACTCGAACCAGTTGGGCTGGCGTAAACAGCTTGCCTTGCGCAACTAAATCATCAATTTGCTCATTTGGAATTTCGAAGATGCCAGAACTTGCTGCGTCGGGAACTTGAGTTACTACAACTAAATTGCGCAAATGGTCTAACAAATCATTAGCGAATCGACGTGGCTCATGGCCAGAAGTAATAATTTGTTCAATCAAAGTAAATAGTTCGGCGCCATTGCCTTGCGCGATTGCAACTACAACTTGGCTAAGCAAAGTTTCATCTGTGAAACCAAGTTGGGCCACAGTGTCGGCATATGTAACGCCTTCAGGTCCAGACCCGGCGATGACTTGACCCAGAACAGATTGTGCATCGCGAACTGAACCAGCTCCAGCGCGCGCGACTAGTGCAAGTGCGGCAGGGTCAGCAACAATGCCTTCGCGTTCACACATCAATGCCATGTGTTGCGCCAAAGTTTTTGCTGACACTAATCGGAATGGATAGTGATGTGTACGTGAGCGCAAAGTTGGAATGATCTTGTCTGGTTCAGTTGTTGCAAAAATAAATCGAAGATGCGGTGGTGGCTCTTCAACTAATTTCAATAAAACATTGAATGCATCACGTGTTAGCTGGTGTGCCTCATCGATGATGTAAACCTTGAATCGAGCATTAACTGGCGCGTACACAGCCCGCTCACGCAGCTCTTTGGCATCGTCGATGCCACGGTAGGTAGCAGCATCAATTTCAATAACATCCATTGAGCCTGGCCCATTAGGTGCCAATTCAATGCAGGATTGGCAGACACCACAAGGATTTGATGTCGGGCCTTGTTCGCAGTTCATGGATCGAGCCATGATTCGTGCCGAAGACGTCTTGCCACATCCACGTGGACCAGTGAATAGATATGCATGGTGAATTCGGTCGGCATCTAGTGCTCTAGAGAGCGGAACTGTGACATGTTCTTGCCCGATTACGTCAGAAAACTGACCAGGTCGGTACTTTCGGTAAAGGGCCAAGGACATATGTATGAGAGTAGTGGGTGGGGCTGACGGCCACTCAAATCACTGCCAAGATTCGCATTTTTTGGTGCGGGCTCGAAATTGGCAACGAGCAAACCTTCTACGCCAAAGGCACTGCGTGAATAAAAAGAGGATTGGGGACTCCGTCGAGGCGAAGCCTCTCCTCCTCAAATCACAGCATCATTGCTGGAAAACGAAACGCCCCTTTCGGGGCGTTTCGTTTTCCAGCGGAGGATAGGGGATTTGAACCCCTGAGGGCTTTCACCCAACTCGCTTTCCAAGCGAGCGCCATAGGCCACTAGGCGAATCCTCCGTTG
>CANJRK010000013.1 GCA_947476765.1 Actinomycetota bacterium | reverse complement strand
TTGCTTAGCTTGTCCCAGATCGCATCGCCACCAAGAATTCCACAACCTGGGTTGATGCAAACTCCAATGTGATATTCACCCGCAGGCTTTCTGTGGTACATCGTGTAAAACGTTGCTACGGCAGCAACTTCAGCAGTCGTTAATGAAAGTTCTTCAGCACAAAGTGAAATTCCGTCGGCACTTACGTAGCCTTCTTCGGATTGAACTAAATGCAACATTGGCAATAGCGCAGATCGAGCCTGCGGATAACGGGAAATAATTTCTCGCGCCTGTTCCCGAGTTTGTTGTGACAAAGACATTTAGCGGTCAACGCCTCCCATGACAGGGTCAATAGAAGCAACCGCTGCGATGACGTCTGCAATTTGGCCACCTTCGCACATTGCGGCAACTGCTTGCAGATTTGTAAATGATGGATCGCGGTAGTGCACGCGGTAAGGACGTGTGCTGCCATCCGAAACTATGTGTACGCCAAGTTCACCACGAGGTGATTCAACAGCACTGTAAACCTGACCGGCTGGAACCTGGAAGCCTTCAGTAACTAACTTGAAGTGATGGATTAATGCTTCCATTGATTCGCCCATGATGTGACGAATGTGATCTAGGGAATTGCCTTGACCGTCAGATCCAATTGAAAGTTGAGCTGGCCAAGCAATTTTCTTATCTTCAACCATTACTGGACCTGGCTGCAATCGGTCTAGGCACTGTTCCACGATGTTTAGTGACTGTCCCATTTCGGTTAGTCGAATTAAGAATCGGCCATATGAATCAGCAGTGGTCTGTGTCATGACATCAAACTCATAGTTTTCGTAGCCACTGTATGGCGCACTCTTGCGAAGATCTTGTGGCAATCCAGTTGCTCGCAAAACTGGACCAGTTACACCAAGTGCCATACAGCCAGCTAGATCAAGTTTTCCGATTCCAGATGTGCGCGCCATCCAGATTGAGTTATCAACCAACATGTCGGCTGTGTCTTTCATGCGTCGCGGCAGGGACATGATGGTGTCGCGAATTTGCTTTTCGGCTCCTGCTGGAAGGTCTTGGGCTACACCACCAGGTCGAATGTATGCACTATTCATGCGCAACCCAGTTACTAATTCAAATAAATCGAGAACTGATTCGCGCTCTCGGAAGCCAAAGATCATTGCGGTTAGCGCGCCCAGTTCCATGCCTCCGGTCGCCAGTGCTACCAAGTGTGACGAGACGCGATTAAGTTCCATCATCATCACGCGAATGATTTGCGCACGCTCTGGAATTTGGTCCGTTATTCCAAGAAGTTTTTCAACGCCAAGGCAGTACGCAGCTTCATTAAAAAATGGTGACAAGTAATCCATGCGCGTAACAAAAGTCACGCCTTGAGTCCAGGTGCGGAATTCCAAATTCTTTTCAATACCAGTGTGCAAGTACCCAATGCCACAACGGGCTTCGGTTACAGTTTCACCTTCGAGTTCCAAAATTAATCGCAGCACACCATGTGTTGATGGGTGTTGTGGACCCATGTTTACAACTACACGTTCGGCCTGGCCTTGCGCAGCACCAAGAACTGAATCCCAATCCTGACCCATGACGGTGTGTACGCGACCGTCAGTAGTTTCATAAGTTGGAGCGTAAGTATCAGACATTAGCTGTACGACCTCCGCATATCTGGAGGTGGAATGGTCGCACCTTTATATTCAACTGGAACGCCACCTAATGGATAGTCCTTACGTTGTGGGTGTCCTTGCCAATCATCTGGCATCATGATGCGAATCAAATGTGGATGACCGTCAAAAATGATTCCAAAGAAATCGTAAGTTTCGCGTTCATGCCAATCGTTAGTTGGATAAATCGGCATGATTGAAGGCACGTGTGGATTTGAATCTGGAACTGAAACTTCAACGCGAACTAGTCGGTTATGAGTTATTGATCGGAATTGATAGACCGCATGCATCTCACGGCCATCGTGTCCTGGGTAGTGCACGCCGCTAACGCCCAAACACAACTCGAACCTTAAGCCTGGTTCATCGCGTAGGGCTTTTGCTACTGCAACAAGTTCACTTGGGCGAACATGCAAAGTGAGTTCATCGCGATCTACAACAACCTTTTCAATTGCCTTGTCCCATGTGGAATCAAAATCCGGAAGTGCGGCCTGCAATTCATCGGCGATGACATCAAAGTAACTACCAAATGGTCGAGCCGAAGCAACTGGAACTGGAACTACAGTTACAAGTCCTCCAAAACCAGAGGTATCCCCTGAGCCTGAAGCCCCAAACATTCCCTGGTTTACAGCAGTTACTTCTAACAGCGGTTGGCCTGCTGGCACGACAACATCACTCATCGCAGCAAGCCTTTCTGTGCTGTGACAGGTGTGGCCATCAGTGCAGCTTGTTCAAGTTCAACGATCTCGCGCTTGCGATTTGAACCTAACTTCGTATCGCCAATCTGTTCATGCAGCTTTAGCAAGGCATCAATTAGCATTTCCGGGCGCGGTGGACAACCTGGTAAATAAATGTCTACAGGCACCACGTGATCTACGCCTTGCACAATTGCATAGTTATTGAACATGCCACCAGATGATGCACAGGCACCCATGGCGAGTACCCACTTTGGTTCTGGCATTTGATCATAAATTTGACGAAGTACCGGAGCCATCTTTTGACTCACGCGACCAGCAACAATCATTAAGTCTGCTTGGCGAGGTGAGGCGCGAAAAACTTCCATACCAAAACGAGCTAAGTCGTAACGTCCAGCCCCAGATGCCATCATTTCGATAGCGCAGCAGGCAAGGCCAAATGTAGCAGGCCACAACGAATTCTTGCGGGCATAACCAGCTAGACCTTCTACCGTAGTGAGCAGAACTCCACTCGGTAATTTTTCTTCCAATCCCATTTTCTGTTTACCTCAAACTTCTTAATCCCACTCAAGCCCGCCGCGACGCCACACGAATGCGTACGCAACTAGAACTGTGAGTACAAAAATGATCATTTCAATTAGACCAAAGAGACCAAGTGCATCAAAGGAAACTGCCCATGGGTACAGAAAAACTATTTCAATGTCGAAAACAATAAATAGCATCGCGGTGATGTAGTACTTAACTGGGAAGCGACCCCCGCCAAGTTGAATTTGCGCTGGTTGAATGCCACATTCGTAGGCATCAACTTTTGCCCGGTTATAACGTTTAGGGCCTGTGATGGAAGCAATGGCAACTGAAAAAGCAGCAAAACCAAAAGCCAATAGACCTAAGAAAAGAATGGGTAGGTAAACGTTGCCCTGTCCCACTGTGAGGCCACCCTTCGCTAGTGCTAACTGTTGGCGCTAACCAATCCTAGATCCGAAAAGACCTATGAAATTCCAGCATTTGTGCGTTTGTGAATTATTTCACTAATGCAGCCCTAGTTTATTTGAAACCGTTCTGGCTGCTTTGCTTTGGGTCTAGCTATCGGCAACTGGCTACTTAGTGGCCCGATGAAGCGCCACAATTCCACCCGTTAAATCTCGGAATTCACAGGTGTCCCAGCCAGAAGACAATATAACTGCGCTCAATTCGGCTTGATTTGGCCAAGCTCTTATTGACTCTGCCAAGTAAACATAGGCATCGGGGTTGCTCGACATCTTGCTCGCAACCGCAGGTAATGCTTTCATCAGGTATTCCATATAGATCGTACGAAATGGCGACCATGTGGGATGACTGAATTCACAAACTACGAGGCGGCCGCCGGGGCGTGTGACTCTCGACATTTCAGAAAGTGCCCGCTTAGGGTCTTGGACATTTCTTAGTCCAAAGGAAATCGTTACTGCATCAAAATAGTTGTCTTCAAATGGCAGATTCATGGCATCGCCTTGGACAAAATTCAAGTGCGGAAATTGCTTGCGCCCAACTGCAATCATGCCAGGACTGAAATCGCATGCTGTGGGAATTGCACCTGCTTCATAAAACGGTTGGGTGCTGGTACCTGTTCCAGCTGCAAGATCCAAAATCAGCTCACCTGTCTTCGGTGCTACTGCTGAAACTACCGCTTTACGCCAGCTCTTTGTTTGACCTAAAGAAAGTACATCATTTGTAATGTCGTATTTTTTTGCAACGGCATCAAACATTGCGGCCACTTCGTGTGGCTCTTTATTCAAGTTGGCGCGGGACATGCTTCTAGTCTGCCAGAATTTCGGCCAACTGCATTACCGGGTTTGATTACCAACAATTTGAAGTTTGGTTTCAACTGAATTCCAAATGGCCAATATGCCGGGAAGTGCTTCACTTATCTTTTGGGTGTCACCCGCAACTGATAGGTCATTTAGCATCACACTTGCAGTCGTCGGCGAATTAACAATATCTCCAGCAAATAAAGATTTCCAAATATCTTCTTCCAAGTTACGGGTGGCCTCGAGTTCCATTAATGAAATTCGCAATTCCGAGGTTTGAACAAGTAACTCTGCTCGATAAATTTGAGTGGAATTCAAGACACCACCTATTGCTGCCGCTCCGTTGAATAACAAAAATGGGGCAATTGCATTAGCTAAAGCAACGCTGTATGAACTTGAATTGTCACCTGCAATGAAACCCAGCAACAAAAACCAGAAAAATAAATAAAAAATCAACAGGACCTCGAAAAATAAAATTCTAAATACTATTGGCAATCTCACAAGCCTTGGAGCCAGCAACTTGACGTATGTCCAGAAAACTCCGTAACCTACAAGGCTTAAAGTAGACCCCCATAAAACAATGCCGCGAGCGTCAACGAAATAACCAAGCCAAGTGCCAAATCCAAAAAGTGAAATCAATGCCATGGAAATTGGGAGAAAACTATTTTCCCTTTTTAAATAATCGATGATGGGGTTAAACAAATAGTATTTTCTTGAAATTTGGCTTGGCCCGCTGGCTCGGTTTGATATCGAAGAAGTCGAAGCTTGGGTTTTCATTCCTACTTTTGAAAGCGTCTGACGCAACGCTTCAAGGTCGGCGGATGACTCTTCTGTAAGCCCAGAGTTTGATTCCAAAGATTCCAGCGCGCTACGCGATGCTTGAACCTCTAGTGATAATTCGCGCCCAGCAAAATTTCTACCATCATTTACTATTTGAATTAAGCGCTGGCGTTCCCGGAATAATTCATCCACAATTCCGTCAGCTGTAGAAACTTGATTCATATTTCCAGTAATTAGATGCACGACCCAGCTACTACCAAGGAAAATTAGAGTTGAGAAAATTACGCTAATAAGTGCCTGCCAAGTAGAAGGCGTTACCAGTTCTAAACTCCAGGCGTTAAACAGTAGCTCTAGGATTTTATTTGCAACGAGGTTCGAGATCCCATATGCACTAACTAATAATGTGACTCTAAGTACGAGATTTATAACTCGAGATATTGCTTTTCCAATCAGCGCCAAAAAAACAATTGCGATCATTTGTGACAAAATCACGGCGCTTGCAACATAAATCAGTGGATCCAGGGTGCTGAATGTAATAACTGAAATCTTGTTCAAAGACACAATCATTGAAGCCAAAATCAATGCGGTTGCACTAAAGGCCCGTGGCCCGCTTATCTGGATAGCAAGTTCGGAAAACCTTGATAAATCAATGGCGCGCTTGCGATTACTCACAGCGTCAGTCTAAGTGGCTTTGCTGCAGATGTTCAGAATCTCAAAGGGCCGTAGGCTTATGTAGTTATGACTTCAGCAGCATTAGATCCAACGGCGACTCTCTACGTTCGGGCTACTGAATTACCTGATATTCCGCATCTACTCTCGCTCCTGCCAGCTGAAGGTGGTCTGGCTTGGGTGCATGGACCAACCTCGGATCAAACTGGAATTATTGGCTTAGGCGAAGTTACCCGGATAACGATCTCTGGACCAGAACGATTTAGTCGAGCGCAACGATGGTGGTCTCAGCAGTGTGCGCTGGCTGAAGGTGGGAGCCCGATTGCTTTTGCCTCATTTGCTTTTGATAAGCAGCCAGGAACTTCAGTAGTAGTGGTCCCAAATATCGTGGTGCGTCGAAACAATTCGAAAACTTCACTGACTGTCATCAGCGAAACTCCAATAACGGACAATCAAGTAACCGGTGTTATCAGTCAAATCGGCCGACCACATTCACTTACTCATGGCATAAATCAAGTTACCTACCTGGATGGATCACGTTCGGTTGATGATTGGCAAGCCGCAGTTGATTCAGCAGTTAGTCGAATCAATGCTGGCGAGCTAGACAAAGTTGTACTTGCTCGAGACATTGTGGCGCAGCTCGACGAGCCATTGCACATTGGTGCGTTGTTAATGAGATTGAACGAGTCATTTCCCGAGTGCTGGACCTTCAGCGTTGATGGTCTAATCGGTGCCACGCCGGAATTGTTAATCAAGCGAGACGGTGAGCATGTCACCAGTCGAGTTCTTGCCGGCACAATGCGACGAAGTAGCAATAGTGATAGAGATGGTCAGCTGGCAGCGGAGCTACTTGGTTCTGACAAGGATCAAGAGGAGCATGTGTATGCGGTCGAGTCTGTTGCTGCTGCGTTAGCAACACATTGCACCGACTTAAATGTTCCAGATCGTCCATTTATTCTGCGTCTGGCAAACGTTCAGCACTTAGCAACAGATGTCACTGGTGAGCTTGTGGACGCTGCGCCTGCACTTGCACTTGCCGCCTCACTTCACCCAACAGCTGCAGTCTGTGGCACACCTACTGAGCGGGCATCGCAAGTAATTCGTGAACTTGAAGGCATGGATCGCGGCAGATACTCCGCACCAATTGGTTGGATTGCGGCTAATGGTGATGGTGAGTTTGGAATTGCCTTACGTTGTGCCTTGGTCGAAAATTCCCAGCGGACAAGTTTGCGCCTTTACGCAGGTTGCGGCATTGTTTCGGGATCTACTGGAGAATCTGAAGTAGCTGAATCCCAAGCAAAATTTGCTGCGATGCGATCTGCTCTTGACTAGCAACTAGTTTTTTGCGGGAATTGTTTCCCAGCCTCGTAAAACGAAAGTAGGTCGCTGCACTGGCTCACCAGCCAGTTGCAAATTTGGAAATCTTTCAAACAACATGGGAAGCGAATTTTGCATTTCCAGGCGAGCCAATGGGGCACCAATGCAAAAATGAATTCCGGCCCCAAAGGCAATGTGTGGATTGTGTTTGCGCGTGACATCAAACGTATCTGGATTTTCAAAAACTTCTTCATCCCGATTTGCCGAGCCAAGCATTGCAACTACTTTTTGTCCAACTTGGACAGTAGTTTTTCCAATCACAGTTTCTGCGGTTGCCGTTCGTTCAAACATGTGAAGTGGCGAATCAAACCGCATCATTTCTTCCAGCGCAGTTACAGCGTGTTCTCTTGGCGAATTCTTCATCAATTCCAATTGCTCTGGATTTCGAAACATTGCAACCATGCCGTTACCAAACCCATTAACTGAAGCTTCATGACCAGCATTAAGCAAAAGTACACACATGGCGATCAGCTCATGCTCATTTAATTTTTCGCCTTGTTCTTCAACTTCAACCAAAGCGGTAATCAAATCCGATTTAGGTTCAAATTTGCGAAGAGTGGCAAGTTCTGCAATGTATGAACTGAACTCCAAGCCTGATTGTTGCGCAGCTAATTCTTGCTCCCGAGTGCGGCCGTATTCATACATCTTCACGATATCCTGCGACCAGCGCCGTAGGTCATTTGCTTTTTCTCGAGGCACCCCAAGCAAGTCCGCAATCACTAGAACAGGTAGTGGTTCGGCAAAATCTGCCAAAATATCAAAGTTGCCATGAGTTTGTAACTTTTCCTGAGAATCGTCGAGCAAGCCATTGCAAATGTCAATGATGTTTGGTTCCAGCGCCGCTATTCGCCCTGGCGTAAATGCCTTCTGTACTAGAGCACGAAGCCGGGTGTGTTTTGGTGGCTCGCTGTCCAAAATGGAATCAGAATGTAACCAGTTAAATATTTCCCATTGATCGAATGGTTCTTGCGGTTCGTAAATCCGACCCAAACTCTTTGTTCGCAGTGTGGCATTTGCAGTTTCATGCGTCGGTGCTAACCACAATCCAAGTCGTTCGCTCCAAACTAAATCTCGGCTAGCTCTGAGCTCACGGTAAATGTCATATGGATTTGCTACCGCTCGTGGATCACGAGTATCCAGAATGTCTGCTGTACTCATGCATCTTCCAAAACGTCAGCCGTACTCATGTGCTAGTTGGTAGATCTTCCTTATATCCAATTGATTTAATTGGCAGGGTAATTACATAAAGCGCAGCGAAGCTCGCTCCAATTCCTACAAAAACCCAACGCCCAGTAGTTGCAACCCCTGGAGCTAAATATGTAAGCGCCGATAAGGCTGCCGAAACAAATATCATTACTACGGCAGCTCTGCGGAATGCTGGGTCAGCTGCATTTCTAGAAGTCGTTGCCATGTGCGTTGCTAATGCAATCAGCAAAACTCCGGTTAGTCTAAACGACCAAACAAGTGACTCAGCTTCGGTCAGGCCGATGTAATCAATAAATGCAGTTGGATCAAAAAGTAAAGCTGCGGCACTTAGCGCAAAAACTATAGATCCAATAATCATTACAAGGCGTGAATACCGATACCTCGAGTTTCGCATGTTCTAAGTGTAGAACCGAGCTACCTAATTGGTCTGGTTGGACTACTTGTGGAATAGTCCGGCATCAGTTAACTGGATATCGCACGCTGTGGAACCAGGGATCGGTGCCTCAGGTCTGCGAGCTGGGCAAACTCGTTCAAATGCGCAGTAATCACAAAGTCTCGAAACTCGTGCTTCCCATGATGAACTTGCTACATCCGACTCGGAGCCCGCGCGCATTTGTGCCAACTTTTCGCCTTGCTCGATTACTAGTCCAGAATCAGCTGGCCGACGTACCACTTCTTTGGCATTCAAAAAAATGAGTTCGACTTCGTCAACATCAATTTCAAACTGAGTTTTGAAACCAAGTGCATACAAATATGGCTGCGCCAATTTATCATCGACAAATTTCCCAGGACTTTTGCCAGTTTTGTAATCAGTTACTCGATTAACGCCATCTACTGTGAATCGATCTACTTTGCCAAAAAAGTTAACGCCATTAATTGGCACACTTAATTCCATTTCCAGATGCTCGGGCTGAACCACCACTTCTTTAGGGTCTTCCACGACGAACAGGTTTTCGATTGCTTCCTTTACGCTATGTTTCATTTTCATGTCAGATTCAAATGGTTTGTATTCAGTAGCTTTGAGCATTCGTGGTCCATGCTCGCGCAGCAAGTCCATGGCTGCTTCAAGTGTTCGGTCATTTGGTGACAGTCGATATAAATGTTCAACAACTTCGTGAGTTATAGAACCGCCAGCGAGCGCAGATGTTGGTGGCTCGCGCCAGCCATCGATATATGAAAAGAAGTACTTCAAGCCACACTGTTGATACAGCGACATCTGGGAATAGGAAACGCGTTTTGGCAAACTTGCGGTTGTCGGTTGTTCGACATCGATTCGCATAGATTTCTCAGCCATTGGGTTACCTTTCGTATTGCCCCAACCGTACTTGTCATATCTGACAAATTGCGGCTTTAGCGCTTGTTAAGTCGGGATTTAACTTGATCGTGTGGCAAGGCGTAGGAAGTATTGCCATCTCGGCCAGTCATTGTGGCGTTATTAACCAAAGCATTTAAAACCGCTTCTTCTACGGCTTGGACAACTGCTGTGTAAAACGCATCGAGATAATTCCACGGCACAAACTCAAGGGAGTTTAAATGTGAGGTTGACTTAGTTGGGAAGCCACTTGATAGTGGCCCTGGCTGGGCTGTTGAAAAAGCTAAGAATATATCGCCGCTGAAATGGCCACCTGCCGTTCCGGTCCGTGCCAAACCAAGTGGTACCCGACGCGCTAACGCTCGACATTGATCTGGCAATAACGGAGCGTCCGTAGCAATAATGACAATTACCGAGCCCGCTCCACCTGGCACCGAACGCGAACGATCCTTGTTAATCCAAGCCGAGTCAGCCATCGGATTTGGCACATCCAGATCAGACATATCAATGCCACTAATTCGTAGTTCTTCTCGGCTACCAAAGTTTGCCTGGAGAAATGCGCCTACAACATATTCCTTGTCCGCAAACGGGACAATTCTTGACGCGGTTCCATTGCCGCCTTTAAACCCATAACAATTCATTCCAGTTCCGCCACCAAACGAACCTTCGGCAACTTCGCCTGAGCTAGCACTGTCGATGGCTAAAACGGCATGTTCAGTTGTGACGTGTGGGCCATTTATATCGTTTAGGTAGCCATCCCAAGTTTCCGCGACCACTGGTAGTAACCACTCCATTGCAGCTTCGGGATGATTTCTCTTTACCCATTCGATAACACCGCGATGCACGGTTCCCACCGAATGTGTATTTGTGATCATGACTGGGCCAGATAATCCACCAGTTTCCGTTATCCAATGTGATCCGGTCATTTCTCCGTTTCCATTTAACGAATAAATACCTGCTGGGATTGCATGCCGAATCTTTTCGCGCCCAACTGGCAGGATCGCAGTCACGCCAGTCCTGACAGGGCCGCTGTCGGAAAGAAGCTCACCCTCGCCAGCAATTAATGTGACCATGCCAATTTCCAAGTTTGAAACATCAGTAATTGCATTTAAGTTTCCTGGAGTTCCGTCAAAAGATATTCCAAGTTCGCGTGCTCGCATAATTAGAATCCTTAACTATTTCGTACTTGCGAAATGATTTGCTTAATCAAATCATTCTCGTCTTTTCGGTCGCCTGTCAGGCAAACGATGACTTTGAGTCCAGATGCCTTTTCAAAATTTGTTAGTGCAAATGCCAGCTCTGTCTTTGTTGTTACTTGCTTAGCGGGAACTCCCAGCGACTCAGCAATCACCCATAAATCTTTGCCATGTGGAGTTCCAAAAACTTTTTCGTAATGCTCTTGATACTCATCAGCGCCTTGTTCGAGTTGACTAAATATGCCACTGCCGTTGTTGTCCATAACCACAATGGTTAAATCTGGTTCCGCTTGATTGCTACCTATATTCAAACCACCCAAGTCATGCAGGAATGCAATGTCACCAAGCAGTAAGTAGGTGCGTTTAGCCCCGCCAATTGCCACACCTGCTGCAGTGGAGATTAAGCCATCAATGCCATTGGCTCCGCGATTACCGAAAACCCTAAGGCCATCACGATTTGGGGCATAAGCCTCAAGGTGACGGACGGGCCAAGAGGCTGCCACAAAAACTTGATCACTTGCTCCGGCAATGTTCCAAAGTGTTTGGGCTGCACTCGGTCCAGTTAATGTGTCAGGGCCAAGCGCGGTGTTGATTACCGATTCTGCTTCCGTATTCAATTCCTGCCACCTGGATAACCAAGTACTATCTGGGGTATTTGTTAGTTGTGGAACTGTTTCTAGAACTCGATCGGCACTTGATACTGGATCTGGAATATCGGAACCAGCGCTTTGACTATGGATTGCCAGGTGCGTCTGCGTCGTCGTTAGTAACCGCAGTACTGCGCGGGAAAGTCCAACTGTGCCAAGTGTCACGACAACCTCTGGCATCGGCGCAACTTCGGCTTGCAGCAGTACCACGCCGTGCGAAATTGCATTGCCTAAGCCATGTGCATTCGCTGACGGCTCGCAAATTACCGGCCAACCTAGCTGCCGGGAAAGCATATCGATTTCTTGAACAGCAACGGCATCTGAGGTGTCGCCAATGACGAAAAGTCCATGCGCAGAAGTAGCCATCTGAACGCCGATCTTTTTCGGATTTAAATTTTCGGGAACTAATTGAACTTTGGGCAGCCAGGCAATATGTTGCCCTTCTGGCATCAGGGGTAACTCAAACTGAACATTGATTTGAATTGGAGCACTTCGTGGCATCACGCATTCGGTAAGAGCTCTCGAAACCTTGTCGGATCCCAAATCATCGTGTGAAATATCGATGCTGGTCTTTACAAAACTTCCGAATATTCCCACTTGGTTAATAGTTTGTGGCGCGCTATGTCCGCGCGAAGTTGCCGGTCGATCAGCACTCAACACCACGATCGGAATCCCACTATGGAAACCTTCGACTACTGCGGGTAACAGATTTGCCACCGCTGAACCTGAAGTAATCACTACTGGCACTGGCTTATTAGTAGCCTTTGCAATTCCCAGCGCTAAAAATCCAGCATCCCGTTCATCAATACGCACATGCACCGTCACTAACCCAGCTTTCTCAGCTTGGGCAAAGGCCCAAGACAAGGGCGCATTACGTGAGCCAGGCGCAATCACGACATGTTTAGCTCCATGGTTTAGGCAAGTTTGAACAATTTCTCGAGCAAGTTGAGTTGCCGGGTTTGGTACTGCGCTATCAGTCATGTACCTACCGCCTCTCGAACTGCCGTACTCACCAAATCGCTGGCTCCTGCTTGCCATGCTCGCACAATGCGTTGCTGCCACCAAAGCCGATCCGCATTCGAGACTCGACTTGCTGCACTGGCAAGTAGGTGGGCATCAGGTGAACTTCGTCTAACTTGCAGCTCGCCTTTTTCGGGCAAGGTAGTTTCGGTGACTAAATCTTGGGCAAAAAGTGTGCCAGTGCCAAGTCCACAAGCACCATAAAGTTGCGGAATGCTCGCAGCCAAAGCAATCGCGCTAGAAAGTCCCACGGAGGTATCTAGTGATCCACTGACTACCGTTGGGAGTCCGATTTCCATAACTACGTCCAATGCGCGCTGTGCCCCAC
>CANJRK010000012.1 GCA_947476765.1 Actinomycetota bacterium | reverse complement strand
GATTGATAACTCTCAAACAGATGCGATTGAATTGCGCGCCAAAGAGTTTGACTTGAATTATGTGAAACTTCAGGGCGAAGTAGGAATCATTGGAAATGGCGCCGGCTTAGTGATGTCAACTCTTGATGTGGTTGCTTATGCTGGCGAAGAATTTGGTGGCGTAAAGCCTGCTAACTTCCTTGACATTGGCGGCGGCGCAAGCGCTCAGGTTATGGCAAATGGTCTCGACATAGTTTTGGGAGACCCGGAAGTTAAAGCTGTTTTCGTGAATGTATTCGGTGGTATTACTGCTTGCGATGCGGTTGCAAATGGAATAGTGCAAGCAGTTGCAATGTTGGCTGAACGCGGAGAACCAATTACTAAACCTATTGTTTGTCGCATTGATGGAAACAATGCCGAACTCGGGCGTCGCATTCTTGATGAATCTGGAATCGCGCTAATTGAACGTGTTGAAACTATGGATGATGCGGCTCGTCGCGTTGCCCAACTAGCGGCAGGTAAGTAGGACTCCAAATGGCAATTTTCTTAGACGCAGATAGCAAGATTTTGGTTCAAGGCATGACTGGTTCCGAGGGCACAAAGCACACTCGACGGATGGTGGCAAGCGGCACCAACGTTGTTGCAGGTGTAACACCAGGTAAGGGTGGCCAAGAAGTTGATGGCATTCCAGTCTTTAACAACGTTGGCGAAGCTATGGCGGCAACTGGAGCAAACGTTTCCGTAGTCTTTGTGCCGCCGAAGTTTGCAAAGGCTGCTGTGATTGAAGCGGTAGATGCAGCAATGCCATTGTGTGTTGTGATTACCGAAGGTATTCCAGTTCATGACACTGCAGCATTTTTTCAGTATGCGGAAAATTCTGGAAAGACACGATTAGTTGGTCCAAACTGTCCAGGCTTGATTAGCCCGGGTCATTCAAATGCGGGAATCATCCCCGGCGACATTACGCAGAAGGGTCGGATTGGACTAGTCAGTAAGTCTGGCACTTTGACTTATCAAATGATGTTTGAATTACGCGATCTAGGATTCTCAAGTTGCGTTGGTATCGGTGGCGATCCAATTATTGGAACAACCCACATTGACTGCTTGGCTGCATTTGAAGCCGACCCAGAGACCGACGTTATCGTGATGATTGGTGAAATTGGTGGCGACGCCGAAGAACGGGCGGCTGCATTTATTAAGGACAACGTAACAAAACCTGTAATTGGGTACGTAGCAGGCTTTACGGCACCGGAAGGTAAGACCATGGGTCATGCTGGCGCAATTGTGTCTGGTTCTTCTGGCACCGCTGCCGCCAAAAAGGATGCCCTAGAGGCCGTTGGCGTAAGAGTTGGTAAGACACCAAGTGAAGCCGCTCGATTAGTTCGGGAAGTTTTAGCCAGCCGCTGACTTCGTGTCTAATCCAGTTTTTTAGCCAGTAACTGGGACGATTTTAAGTGTGACTGAAGTTCTGCCGCGCAAACGTCCAACTGGTGCACCCCAGCGTCAGTGGCGACGTCCAATTCCGGAAGAACATATAAATCATTACCCACCATTTATCGCAAGTGCAATAGCAGCTTTAGCTGCCGTACTTATTGGGTATCTGTTCACTCTTGGTTTTGTTATGGCCGCTTGGTTATTCGCAGCTCATGGAAGTGAATCAACTCTGCAGGTTTTGCGCGCAACTGGCATTGCTTGGCAGGTGCTGCACTTGATTCCAGTAGAAATCGGCCAATCTACAGTTGGCTTATTACCGTGGGGTTTTGTAATCCTTCCCATTTTTGTTTTGTGGAAAGCAACACAGTGGGCGCTTAAAAGCGCACAACCAAAATCAGCGCTGGAGTTTACGCGTATTGCAATATCTGTAAGCCTGTTTTATTTGGTGTTTGCGCTATTGGTTTGTGTTACTTCTTCCACAGCGGATCTGAGCACACCAATTGCAGCAAGCGCCTTACATTCACTAGGTGTGGGTTTGATCGCCACGACCGCTTGCATTATTTCTTATGCGCCATCACGCACGATACTCACCGATGCGTTACCAAAATTAGTCGTTGATGGAATTCGCCCAGCACTTATTGCATTCGGCCTACTTTTTGTTGCTGGTTCTGCACTAATCTCAATTTCCTTGGTAATGCATTGGTCTGAAATCCGAGCAGTCACATCATTGATGGCCCCAGGAATTTTAGATGGTTTCTTCATGACATTGCTTGGTATTGGTTATCTGCCAACCGTTAGCGTTTGGTCGGTTTCTTACTTAATGGGACCAGGAATTATGTTGGGTGGCGGAAGTACTGTAACGGCATCGATAGCTAGTCCAGGTGCGTTGCCAGCATTCCCACTACTTTCAATTTTG
Source organism: Actinomycetota bacterium (assembly GCA_947476765.1). Taxonomy (GTDB): domain Bacteria; phylum Actinomycetota; class Actinomycetes; order S36-B12; family UBA5976; genus UBA5976. The sequence goes on along the minus strand of CANJRK010000012.1, from coordinate 10,628 downwards.
CCAAGTGAAACCGCTAGGTTTTCTCATTACCTAATTGTGATTCCAATTTTGGTAGGTGTTGCACTTTACTTTTTAATGCCTCGAGAACGCTGGGCTGCACAAGGTGACTCACTTGCAATATCGATGTCATTTATTATTCGTTGGCGGGAAGTATTAACGTTAATGGTTTCCACAGGATTGCTAACCATAATGCTGTGGCTTTCTGCTTGTGCCTCTAGTGGCCCGCTTGGAACCGGTTATCTGAAATTTGTCGGGCCGGTCCCTGGAGAACTTGCGCTAGCTGCAATTACAGTATGTGGGTTGTCAGCGTTGGTTACTTTGGTGGTGCCACGAACCGTGATGTCGATGATTTACTGGTGGTCACGTCGCGAAGCGGATACAAAATAGAATTGGTAATGTGTCCAAACTACGAGTAGCAGTCTTAGCATCAGGTAGTGGCACACTTTTCCAAAGCCTTGCTGACCATGCAGGTGAATTGGAAATCGAAATCGTGGGACTGATAACAGATGGCGAAGTGCCGGCCGTTGCCCGAGCACATGCAATGGGAATTCCTGTGATGGTTGTTCCAATGCTTGCGGATCGCGTTAAGTGGGATCAAGAACTCGCAACAGAATTAAGCAAACTAAAGCCTGCGGTAATTGTTTCTGCGGGATTTATGCGAATTTTAGGACCGATAGTTTTACGGTTCTATCAAGGACGCATTATCAATACCCACCCAGCTATGTTGCCTAACTTTCCAGGTGCTCATGCTGTCCGGGACGCGTTAGCAGCGAAAGTGTCTAGTACCGGTGCCACAGTTCATTTTGTTGATTCTGGAATGGACACCGGAGAAATCATCGCGCAAGCGCCCGTTAATGTTGAGCCAGATGACACTGAAGAGTTATTGCACGAACGCATTAAACAAGTTGAGCGAACCCTTCTAGTACAAGTAGTGCGAGATATCGTGAGCGGAAAGGTTGTTTTAAAGTGACTGACCCTCGACCTATTAAACGTGCCTTAATCAGCGTTTACGATAAATCAGGACTCGCAGAATTAGCGCATGGGTTACACGATGCAGGGATAGCAATCGTTTCAACTGGTAGCACTGCTGCTCGGATTGCGGAACTTGGAATACCCGTAACAGAAGTAAAAGATGTAACAGGGTTTCCGGAATCGCTGGATGGCCGGGTAAAGACTCTGCATCCGAATATTCATGGTGGCCTACTTGCCGATGTTAGAAAACCAGATCATGTGGATCAACTAACTGAACTTGGCATCGAAGCTTTCCAACTTGTAGTTGTGAACCTCTATCCATTTGCCCAGACCGTTGCATCTGGCGCAAGTATCGAAGAGTGCATTGAGCAAATTGATATCGGTGGCCCAGCGATGGTTCGGGCAAGTGCAAAAAATCACGCCAATGTTGCCGTGGTAGTTAATCCGGATGCATATGACTCGGTACTGACAGCGGTACGAGGACCAGGCTTCACAATGAATCAGCGAGTTGCATTAGCAACAGAAGCATTCAGGCATGTTGCGCAATATGACGTTGCAGTTGCTAGTTGGCTTGGATCAGTCGTTCTGCCAGATACCGATCCGAGTGAAACTGGATTCCCCGCTTGGTATGGCGGCGTTTGGGAACGGGCGCAAACTTTGCGATACGGCGAAAACCCACATCAAGAAGCAGCGCTATACATCGCTACCTTTGGCGAACCAGGTATTGCCCAAGCGGAGCAACTACATGGCAAGGAAATGTCATACAACAATTTCGTAGATGCTGAAGCTGCCTATCGCGCTGCCTACGATCACGCTGATCCTGCTGTTGCAATAATCAAGCACGCCAATCCATGTGGCGTGGCAACAGCTGCCGACATATCGTTTGCATATAAAAAAGCACATGCCACGGATCCAGTTTCCGCATTTGGCGGAGTAATCGCAGCAAACCGCGAGGTTACTTTGGAGATGGCTGTCGCAATTTCTGAGGTGTTTACCGAAGTTATTTTGGCACCCGGATTTGCAGCCGATGCCCTAGAAGTTTTACGGGCAAAAGCAAGCATTCGAATCTTGCGAGTTGCTCCAATGAACAGTGACATTCACGCGGAACTACGTCCGATTTCGGGTGGCATGTTACTGCAGTCACAAGATCGCCTCCAGGACGCCGGTGATGATCCCACCCAATGGAAACTAGTTGCTGGATCGGCAGTCGATGATCAAACTATGGCGGACTTAAAGTTTGCTTGGCGCGCAGTTCGATGCGTTAAGTCAAATGGCATTTTGCTCGCAAAAGATTTGGCAGCGGTTGGTATTGGTATGGGGCAAGTGAATCGAGTTGATTCAGCCAGACTTGCTGTCGCGCGCGCCGGCGAAGAACGTGCTAGCGGAAGCGTTGTTGCAAGCGATGCATTCTTTCCGTTTGCTGATGGGCTGGAAGTATTACTGGCTGCGGGCGTAAAAGCTGTCGTACAACCAGGTGGCTCAGTGCGTGATGACGAAGTAATGGCGGCCGCTAGCTCCGCAGGTATCGCGATGTATTTCACTGGCACCAGACATTTTTTCCATTAAATGCACAGAGCTAGCGCGTCCCACATCAAGCACTAATCAGTGGCAAGATGGTCAAGTTATGAAAACTTTTCTTCGCCAGCAATGGCCCATTCTGACGGTTTATCTTGGAATGGTAGTTGCACTCGCAGTTGTTGTTTTCATCGATTTTCGAATTGGTGCCATCTTGCTTTCCCTTAGTGTGATACTCGCATTCTTCCTGCGACTGCGACTTCCGGATGCAAAGGCAGGAATGCTGCGAATTCGCCGACGTCGCGTTGATTTAACGGTACTCGCCACACTAGGAACCCTTTTGTTAATCCTTGCCGTCGTAGTACCTCATGGAAGTAAGTGATTCAATGTCGGGCAGACATGTGCAACAAAGCAGATTTAAGGTTTCGCACATAGTTGTTACCTTTATTGCATCGGTAATAATTACAGCGCAATCCTCCATCAATAGTGAACTTAATTCCCACATTCAGAACCCGCTTATTACGGCATTGATTAACTTTGCAACTGGCCTGCTAGTGCTACTTGTCATGATGATTATCAGTCGGCCAATTCGTCAAGGATTCTTTAGTATTCCGAGTTTGATTCGAGCTGGCACGTTGCGGCGGTGGCAATTACTTGGCGGACTCTCTGGTGCATTTTTTGTGTCTAGCCAAAGTGGTTTGGTCTCAGTTGTCGGAGTAGCGATTTTTACGGTTGCAGCTGTAGCTGGGCAAACCTCGGCAGCGCTACTAGTTGATAAATTCGGAATTGGTCCAGCAGGTAAGCAACCTGTGACCATTGCCAGAATTGGTGCAGCCATCTTGGGTATTTGTGGTGTCTTGGTCTCTGTGATGGGGCAAGATTCCCAAGGTCAATTTGCATTTGGCGCAGTAATGATTTCTTTTGCTGCTGGCGCTTTGGTATCAACACAGCCAGCATTAAACGGTCAAATTGCAAACCATACTGGTCAACCTGCCGCTGCAACTCTGGTGAATTTCTTAGTCGGGTTTTTGTCACTACTAGTTGTTTATTTCGTAAAACAACAAATCAGTCCGCAGGGATTTAACATGCCTCCGATGCCACTAGAAAATCCAATCATCTGGCTAGGCGGGCCATTTGGTGTGCTATTCGTTCTTACTGCGGCATTTATGGCCAAGACCCTAGGCGTGTTTTTATTCACCCTCACATCGGTCGTTGGTCAACTATCCGGAGCAATTCTGATGGACGTACTATTTCCAACTGCTTCAACGAATATCACTTGGCAGCTACTACTGGGAATATCCATGACTGGGGCAGCCGTAATACTTGCAAGCGTGAAAAAGAAAACTAAGACCCAGTAACTGCACTAGCAAACGAAGCCATGTCAGGGAAAACCTGATCCGGGGTAGCGCTAGCTTGTGGGGCGGCGCCATTTCCTCTTCGGCTGATGTGAACGGTAGTCATCCCGATGCTTTTCGCCGGCCCGTGATCGTGGAACAAACTTTGCGCAACATGCAGAATTCGATCCTTAGAGATGCCTAAGGTACGCTCAATTTTTTCATGAGCGAAATGAAAGTTCTCAATGTTTGGTTTATACGATCCAACTTGTTGGGCCGTGATGACCTCGTCAAAATCAATGCCAAGACGCTTAGCTGAGGCTGCAAACAAATCATCATCGCAGTTTGTAATGACCACGAGTTTAAATCTTTTTTGCAGTTCGGCAAGTGCATCATGTGAATCTGGAAATGCAGGCCAGTCAACGACACTGCCACCAAATTGTGCTTCTTGTTCGGCAGTGACGGCAATCCCGCGCTCAGCAGCGAGCAGGCGAAGTGTGAGTCCTAGAACTTCACGGTAACCCTTATAAGGTATTTCGGCTTCGTGCTCATGGCGCGAAAAGTCGCGTAAAAGTTCAGCGTCAGATACATCGCTAACGGATTCACCAAGTGCTGACCGCAAGCCGGCAAGGATGCCGGATTCCCAGTCAATTAACGTGCCGTAGCAATCAAACGTAAGCGCATCATATGCCTGATAATCAACCATTGTGGCCTCCCAGAGTAGGTTGGAATCTTCCCAACTTATGAATGTGCTTCGCACTCTATAACCGGTTATGCCCTGAAACGTCAGGGGGAGTAGTATTAAAGTGTCTTGACGTCAAGATACTTTTACTCGAAGGATTTTTCATGGCTGGCAAAGTCACCGTCGTAGGTGCTGGTTTTTACGGATCAACAACTGCGCAACGTATTGCGGAATACAACATTGTAGACACTGTTGTATTGACCGACATTCTTGAGGGAAAGCCCGAAGGCATAGCCCTTGATATGAATCAATCTCGCTCTATCGAAGGTTTTGAAACCAAAATTGTTGGCCAAACAACAACTGTTGATGGCGGCGGGTACGAGGCAATTGCTGGCTCTGATGTAGTTGTCATAACAGCCGGACTACCCCGAAAGCCGGGCATGAGCCGTATGGACTTAATCGAGACAAATGCAAAGATTGTTCGAGGGGTTGCCGAGAACATTGCTAAGCACGCACCAAATTCCGTCATCATCGTAGTTTCTAATCCACTGGATGAAATGACTGCACTTACGCAGCTTGCAAGTGGTTTTCCAAAAGAACGCGTACTTGGCCAAGCCGGCATGTTAGATACTGCCCGCTTCACACACTTCGTCGCTGAGGAATTAAAAGTTCCTGTTGCTTCTGTGAAAACTCTGACACTTGGTTCTCACGGCGACACTATGGTTCCAGTTCCATCGCGCTGCACCGTTGATGGCAAGCCTCTATCGGATTTGCTTTCTGCCGACAAGATTGAAGAGTTAGTTGTTCGCACTCGTAACGGTGGTGCGGAGGTAGTTGCGTTACTGAAGACTGGTTCTGCCTATTACGCGCCTTCAGCCGCCGCCGCTCGAATGGCTAAAGCAGTGATCGAAGATTCTGGCGCAGTTATGCCAGTTTGTGCCTGGGTCGACGGCGAATATGGCATCAACGGTGTTTATCTCGGTGTCGAAGCCCAAATCGGCAAGGGTGGCGTTCGTAAAGTTGTAGAAACCACGCTTACTGACTCGGAACTAGTTGAGTTAAAAGCTGCTGCTGAAGCAGTACGCGAAAAGCAAGCCGACGTAGCCGGACTATAAACCAGATTTTCAATTTAAGGAAAACAAATGTCAAAAATTAAGGTGCAAGGAACTGTAGTAGATCTTGATGGCGACGAAATGACTCGTATCATTTGGTCTTTCATCAAGGAGCAGTTGATTCTGCCTTACTTAGACATCAATATTGATTACTACGACTTGGGCATTGAAAATCGTGATGCCACGGACGATCAAGTGACTATTGATGCGGCAAACGCGATCAAAAAGCACGGCGTTGGAATTAAGTGCGCCACTATTACCCCTGATGAAGCTCGCGTTGAAGAATTTGGGTTAAAGAAAATGTGGAAGTCGCCAAATGGGACTATTCGCAACATTCTTGGTGGTGTTATTTTCCGTGAGCCAATCATCATCAGCAACATTCCACGTTTAGTCCCGGGCTGGACCAAGCCAATCATCGTTGGACGCCATGCCTTTGGTGATCAGTACAAGGCCACGGATGTGAAGATCCCAGGTGCTGGTTCCTTGACAATGACATTTACTCCTGCTGATGGCAGCGAGCCAATGGAACTAAACATTTTCGATTTCCCATCTTCAGGTGTTGCTATGGGCATGTATAACTTGGATGAATCAATTCGCGAGTTTGCCCGTGCATCGCTTCGATATGGTTTGAACCGCAACTACCCGGTTTACCTATCAACTAAGAACACAATCCTGAAGGCCTATGACGGACAGTTCAAAGATATTTTCCAAGAGATTTATGAAAAGGAATTCAAAGCCGATTTCGATGCTGCTGGCCTAACTTACGAACATCGCTTAATTGATGACATGGTTGCCTCCGCTCTTAAGTGGGAAGGCGGCTATGTCTGGGCCTGCAAGAACTATGACGGCGATGTGCAATCTGACACCGTAGCCCAAGGATTTGGTTCACTTGGTCTAATGACTTCCGTGTTGATGACTCCAGATGGCAAGACAGTAGAAGCAGAAGCTGCGCACGGCACAGTTACTCGCCACTATCGCCATCATCAAAATGGCCGCCCAACATCTACCAATCCGATTGCCTCAATTTTTGCGTGGACCCAGGGTTTGGCACATCGCGGCAAGTTAGACGGTACGCCGGAAGTTACTAAGTTTGCAGAAACTCTTGAGCGCGTTTGCATTGAAACTGTGGAAAGCGGAAAAATGACAAAGGACCTAGCGCTACTTGTTGGCAAGGATCAGCCTTACTTGACGACTGAAGAATTCTTAGGCGCTATCAATGAAAACTTGCAGAAAGTAATGTCGGCATAATTTATGCTCGGGGTAATTTCGGCTAACGCAAACGGCGTGCGCGCCGCACTTAAGCGTGGCGGCTTTGACTGGATCAAATCCCAACTTGATTCAGGAATGGCTGAAGTTGTCTGTCTGCAGGAAGTCAGGGCAACTACGGATCAATTGCACGAAGTTCTTGCAGCAGCAGGACTGTCAGATCTGCATGTTGCACACGATTCAAGCGCTCGACTCGGACACGCCGGAGTGGCAATTCTAAGTACTAAAAAGTTGACCAAGATAAAGACCGGAGTTGGCCCAAAGGAATTTGCCGAAACTGGCCGTTGGGTTCAAGCAGAAGTGGACACCAAACAAGGTCCGCTAACAGTAGCTTCGGTCTACGTGCATTCTGGTGATGCAGAAAAGCCAGTGCAACAGGAAAAATATCGCTTCTTGGAAGCTATGACAAAGCGTTTTCAGGTAGTAGAGAAATCTGGCGAATTATTTTTGGCATGTGGTGACTTTAATGTTGGTCATCGTGAACTTGATATCAAGAACTGGAAAGGCAACTTAACTAAAGCGGGCTTTCTGCCCGAAGAGCGAGCTTATTTCGACAAGTGGTTCGAAAAGGTTGGGGTAGTTGACTTGGGAAGAAAGCACGCTGGCGAAGTCGAAGGTCCTTACACCTGGTGGTCATGGCGCGGTCAAGCATTCGATAACAATGCTGGTTGGCGAATTGACTATCACGTAGCAACAAGTGCTTTGGCCCCACATTGCAAAGATATAGTTGTAGGTAGGGCTGATTCATACGCTCAACGTTGGAGCGATCATGCTCCCGTTACGGCAAAATTTAACTTGTAGACTTGGACATGTGAACGCACTCCTGCCGATTTTTGGCACAGTTTTTGTCTTTATGGCTATAGGTGCTGTATTCGTGGCGGCAGAAACTGCATTAATCACGCTTAGAGAAAGCCAAGTAACAAAACTTGCGGAGTCTGGCGGACGTCGCGGACGACGGTTAGCAAAGTTGGTGGAAGATCCCAATCGTTTTCTGGCCGCGGGTCAAGTCGGAGTAACACTTGCAGGCTTCATTTCTGCGGCATATGGCGAAAAGCGTTTGGCTCCAATTGTGGTGCCCTGGCTTGAGAGCTTTGGATTAAGTAAAGGGATTGCTGAAACCGTCTCATTTATTGCATCAACAATTGTGGTTGCCTACTTAGCGTTGGTTTTTGCAGAACTCGTTCCAAAGCGGCTAGCACTTCAGCATTCTGAGCGCTATGCATTATTTTTAGCAGGCCCAATTGATTTAATGGCAAAACTGTTCGCTCCTTTTATTGCACTACTGTCGGCTTCTACTGATGTGGTGGTGCGCATACTTGGTGGTAACCCAAATGCTAAGAAAGAGCAAATCTCCGGTGAAGAACTTCGTGGCATGGTTGCCATGCACCAAGACTTAACGCATGCTGAGCGCGAATTAATTGACGATGTGTTTGATGCCGGAGATCGAGAGATTCGCGAGATTATGATTCCGCGTACGGAAGTTGCATTCCTTGATGCAGATTTGCCCGTATACAAAGCGGTAAAAATCGTCGCTGACAAACCGCACTCGCGTTACCCAGTTTCAGATGATTCCGAAGATGATGTTTTAGGGTTCGTACACGTTCGCGATTTGCTTGACCCCGAGATTCGCGAACGATCGATTCGCGTTGGTGATCTTGTGCGCGAGGTTGCCCGACTGCCTGGAACTAAGCGGGTAATACCTGCGCTGACTGATATGCGCGCGACAAACGCACACCTGGCAATTGTTGTTGATGAATACGGTGGCACCGCTGGCATCATCACGATGGAAGATTTAGTTGAAGAGCTAATTGGCGATATTCGAGACGAGTATGACACCGATGCCTCCGAAGGGGTAATTCCACCCGGTAAAGATGTTGTAGTTGACGGCCTACTAAATCTTGATGATTTCTTAGAAGAAACACTTATGGAATTGCCTGATGGTCCATATGACACGGCTGCTGGGTTCATGGCTGCCCAACTTGGGCGAATTCCAATGGTTGGCGACGAGATAGTGATTGAAGCTGGAACCCTGAGCGTCCTAGAAATGGACGGGCGACGGGTGTCCCGGATTCGCGTGCTTCGTTCTGCCACAATAGGTGAATGACACCGCGCGTACTTTCAGGCATCCAACCCACATCGGATAGTTTCCACATTGGTAATCATCTAGGTGCATTGCAGAACTGGGTTGCTATGCAGGAAACGCACGAATGCGTTTACTTCATTGCTGACATGCATGCGATCACAGTCGAACAGGATCCTAAGACTCTTCGCAATCGAACCCTTTTGTCGTACGCGCAACTTCTGGCCCTAGGAATTGATCCAAACAAATCCACGCTCATTGTCCAAAGTCATGTACCAGAACATGCGCAGTTGATGTGGGTTATGTCCTCTATTACAGGCCTAGGCGAAGCAAACCGCATGACGCAGTTCAAGGACAAGTCTGCAAAAGGTGGAGCAGCTACGGCAAGCGTCGGTCTGCTCACTTATCCAATCTTGCAAGCAGCTGATATTTTGCTTTATCAAGCAAACTCCGTTCCAGTTGGCGAAGACCAACGTCAACATTTGGAGTTAACTCGCGATCTGGCAATTCGATTCAATACGCGGTTTGGCGATACGTTCACGGTACCTGAGGCATTCATTGTAAAAGGAACTGCAAAAATTCAAGACTTGCAAGACCCAACGGCCAAGATGAGCAAATCTTCGCCATCAGGCTGTATTAATTTACTAGACCCTCTTAAGACCACTGAAAAGAAAATCAAATCAGCCGTAACTGATTCAGATTCTGTTGTGGCATTTGATCCAGTGAATAAAGCCGGTGTCTCAAACTTGCTGACAATAATGTCGGCTTACACTGAAATCGCGATTGCTGACTTGGTTAAAAGCTTCGAAGGTCGGATGTACGGCGATCTAAAGAAAGAAACCGCAGCAGCAGTTTTGAGTTTTGTTGAGCCCTTCCAAGCTAAAGTTAATACCTACATGACTGATCCGGCAGAACTCGAAAGGCTTATGCGGACAAGTGCAGTACGTGCCAAAGCCATTGCTGCAAAAACTTTGGCAGATGTACACGACAAACTCGGATTCGTCCATCCATGATTTCTGGCGCAGCATGAGCTGGGACGTTGTACTTTTTGATCTTGATGGAACACTAACGGATAGCGGCCTTGGTGTCGGTAACGGAGTTTTGTACACCCTAGAAAAAATGGGTTACCCAAAACCAAATGATGCTGAATTAAAGAAATATCTTGGTCCACCACTTTGGACCTCATTTCAGGATTATGCCGGTATGCCAGAATCTGACACACCTGAAGCAGTGCGCTTATATCGCGAGTACTACAACGAAACCGGCGCATACGAGAATTCGGTATACCCTGGCATTCCTGAGTTGTTAGCCAAGCTTGGTTCGGATGGTAAACGTTTGGCTGTTGCTACCTCAAAAGTGGATTACGCAGCAGTAAATATTTTGCAGCACTTCAGTTTGGACCATTTCTTTGATGTGATCGCGGGATCCGATGAGACTGGGGAGCTTCGAGGCACGAAGGCGTTGGTTATCGAGCATGCCCTGGCCGAACTTCGGATGTGTGACGGCACCTCAATTGTCATGATTGGTGATCGTGAACACGATATTTTAGGAGCTAAAGAGCATGGCCTGCCCGGTATCGGGGTGCTGTATGGATACGGCGATCGGGCAGAGCTAGAAGGTGCCGGAGCCGTGGAAATTGTGAGCGATGTTGCCGACTTAGAGCGGGT
>CANJRK010000011.1 GCA_947476765.1 Actinomycetota bacterium | reverse complement strand
GGAAACTAGCCCTTAAACGCATAAGATTTGCAGGCGGGTTAGGTGTTTTTAAGCAAACCTTAACTGCTTTCCCGGATCGTCTAATGGCAGGACAGCACTCTTTGGAGGTGCTTATCGTGGTTCGAATCCACGTCCGGGAGCAACACCAGGACAGTAAACTAGGTATGTGAACAAAACGGGCGCACACTCTAATCCGCCCGCCGCAATCATTTTGTTAGCCGCTGGCGCTGGCACTCGCATGAAATCAACCAAGCCAAAAGTTTTACACCAAGTCGCAGGCATGGCTTTACTAGATCATGTTTTAGCTGCAGTAGCTCCACTTGGCAGCGCCAACACGTTAGTTGTAGTTGGGCATGGCAAGGAATTGGTTTACGAACATTTAGCGGCCAACCATCCAAAAGTTGTAACAGCAGTCCAAGCCGAACAAAATGGCACCGGGCATGCGGTAAAAGTGGCACTTGCTGAATTAGGTAAGTTATCTGGACCAGTTTTAGTTTTGGCTGGTGACACCCCACTTCTTACCGCTACAGATATGCAAAATACCCTCGCCGGGTTATCTGGGAACGCAGCCACTGTACTAACTGCACAGTTAGCCGACCCGACTGGCTACGGGCGTATTGTCCGTAGCGATAGTGGTGGCATCGAAAAAATCGTAGAACACAAAGATGCAACTAACGAGCAACTTGCAATCGCTGAAGTTAACTCTGGTGTGTATGCATTTGATGCTGACTTGCTAAGGGCCGCGCTAGAAAATTTGGCTACCGATAATTCGCAAGGAGAACAGTACTTAACTGATGTTCTAGGAATTTTGCGTGGCCAAGGCCATAGCGTTGCTGCTGTTGTAACTACCGAAGAAAACATTTTGGGTGTCAATGACCGCCGACAACTTGCTGCAGCTGGAGCGGTCCTTCGTTCTCGAATTTGTGATGAATGGATGCTGGCTGGCGTAACCATGGTTGACCCAACCACAGTTTGGATAGATCGAACTGTTGAGCTCGAATCTGATGTAACTATTTTGCCAAACGTCACCATTAGCGGCACTAGCATAATTCGCAATGGTGCCAACATTGGACCTGATTGCTCGCTACATGACACTGTGGTTGATCACTGCGCCACAGTAGTTAGAACGACCTCAACTGGCGCAGTAATTGGCGAAGGTGCGAACGTTGGACCATATACGTATTTACGCCCAGGCACAATCCTTGGCGCGGGTGCAAAAGCGGGCGGCTTCGTAGAGATGAAAAATGCAAACTTGGGACCTAATGCAAAAGTTCCGCACCTTTCCTATGTTGGCGATGCCACAATCGGCGAAGGTACCAACATTGGGGCAGCCACAGTTTTCGTAAACTATGACGGCCAAGAAAAGCATCACACCCAGGTCGGCAGTCACGTTCGGATTGGAAGTGACACCATGCTGGTTGCGCCTTTGGTTATCGGTGATGGCGCCTACACCGCAGCGGGCTCAGTAATTACTGAGGATGTGCCCGCAGGATCGATGGCTGTTGGCCGAGCCCGCCAGCGCAACATTGTGGATTGGGTGCTTCGACGCAGACCCGGTAGTGACTCAGCCCAAGCGGCACTGGCAGACTCATCCCATAAGAACTCCAAGTAAAGGAAACTAGATGACTGGCATCACGCAGAACAATGCAAAGCGGATGGTTCTTATCGCAGGCCGGTCACATCCTGAATTAGCGCAGGCAGTCGCTGACAACTTAGGAACTGAGTTAGTTCCAACTCGTGCTTATAACTTTGCAAATGGTGAAATTTTCGTGCGCTTCGAAGAATCAATTCGCGGTTGTGACGTATTCGTATTGCAAACCCATGCAGCTCCAGTCAACGAGTGGATCATGGAGCACTTGCTCATGGTTGATGCCCTAAAACGCGCCTCAGCTAAGCGCATCACAGTTGTGGCACCGTTTTACGGTTACGCCCGACAAGATAAAAAGCATGCTGGACGCGAGCCAATCTCGGCACGGTTGATGGCAGATCTATTTGCTGCTGCCGGCGCCGACCGATTGATGAGCGTTGACTTACACACTGCGCAAATCCAAGGTTTCTTCGACGGCCCGGTAGATCACTTATTTGCACTTCCAATTTTGGCCGCACATGTCGGTCGCACTGTTGATCGCGACAAAATCACAGTTGTGTCTCCGGATGCAGGACGAGTCCGAGTCGCGGAACGTTGGACGGATATCTTAGGTGCCCCGCTTGCCATCATGCATAAGCGTCGCGATCCAGATGTTCCAAACGAAGCCAAGGTTCTTGAAGTAGTCGGTGATGTTAAGGGTCGCGTTTGTGTAATTGTTGATGACATGATCGACACTGGCGGCACAATAGTTAAAGCATCAGAAGCATTATTTCAAAATGGCGCCTCGGATGTAATCGTGACCGCAACTCATGGAATCTTCTCTTCACCTGCAGCCCAACGCCTGCAGGATTCAGGAATTCGTGAGGTTGTCGTAACTGACACACTTCCAATTGCCGTAGAAAATCAATTCTCAAATCTGACCATCTTGCCAATTGCACCGCTACTTGCCCGCGCGATCAAAGAAGTCTTTGACGAAGGCTCGGTTGCAAGTTTGTTCGACCATGTCGGCGTGTAAGTGAATCCGTCGAAATATGCCAAGGTTTTTGGCTGATTTTGGTTAGATGTCCACACTTGGGCTAATCTAGGGATGCTCCTCGGCGAGGGCCCTAAAAAGCCGTTATCGACGAAGGTCCGTTGTGGAGCTTTCCAGCAATGACCTAGTTCGAGGAGAAATACATGAGTGACGCATTAGTCGCCGAAGCCCGTTCAGATTTTGGTAAGGGCGCCGCACGTCGCCTACGCCGTGACGGCAAAGTTCCAGCTGTGGTTTATGGCCACGGCATCACACCTATCCACATTGCGCTTGACGCTCACACCTTGCGCTTAACGCTGCGCAAGAAAGTCACATCTCTAGAGATCGTGCTCAATGGAAAAACTGAAACTGTAGCGCCACGCGATCTACAGATTGATCCAGTTACTCGTGGCATTGAACATGTTGACTTGGTTTACGTAACTGCAGCCGAAGCTGCTTCACTTGCGCGCGAAGCTGCCGAAGCTCATGCCCGCCAGGAAGAAGCATCAGCAGCAGCTATTGCGCATGCAGAATCTAAGGCTGCAGCTCGCGCTGAAGCTGATGCTTCAGGCGATGCTCCTGCCGGTGACGCACCAGCAAGTGCTGGTACTGACAGCAGCGATGCTCCTGCAGAGGAATCTGCAGAGTAAGACCGTGTCCGAAAACGGTGCGTGGCTTGTTGTGGGACTCGGTAATCCGGGTCCCACATACGCATCTACGCGCCACAATATCGGCGCGATGGTTATCGACGAACTAGTCGCACAGAGCTCTGGAAAACTAACGCGACATAAACGCGCTCTTGCTGAAGTTTGCGAAACTAGGATCGGTGGCGTTCAAGCAATCTTGGTAAAGCCTCTTTCGTACATGAACGAATCTGGCGGTCCAGTAAAAGCGCTGGCCAGTTTTTATAAAGTTCCGCTCGAACAAACTGTGATACTCCATGACGAGCTTGATATCCCGCTTGCCGCGATTCGTGTTAAATTTGGCGGCGGTGACAATGGGCACAATGGCTTGAAGTCCATTCGCTCTGCATTTAATAGTGGAGAGTGGCATCGCATTCGACTGGGTATTGGGCGTCCACCAGGTCAACAAGATCCGGCAGATTTTGTGCTGCGAAACTTTGCTGCTGCTGAATCTGCGCAGGTTGCGGAATTAAAGTCACAAGGCTGCGAAGCTGTGCAATGTTTGATTACCCAAGGATTAGTTTCAGCCCAGAATGCGTATAACTCATGAACGACCACGAGTTAGCCCGCAAGTTAGCTCGGGAAACCGGATCTTTACTTCTTGGTTTACGTACGCACGCTGCAACAATTTCGCATTCCTCCGATAGCGCCCAGTCCGCACTAGCCGAAGAAATCTTGGGAAGCGAAGGCGATCGAGTCGCCCACGACTATTTAGTGGAACAGTTCGCGATTCACCGACCAGATGATGTGGTCCTTAGTGAAGAAGGCGATCTAGAAGTCGAACGCCTTTCGGTAAATCGTGTTTGGATTGTGGATCCGCTTGATGGCACTGCGCAATATTCATCAGGTGGAGATGACTTCGCAGTTCATGTAGCGCTCTGGCAAGCTGATTCAGATCTTGCCAGCAAGATAAGTGCCGCCAGCGTTTCAGTTCCAGCTCGCAACGAACTTTGGTCAATGGATGAACCCATCCAGCGCTACCAACCACAAGGTGATCCAATTCGAATTTTGGTTTCTCGAAGTCGGCCGCCTAGAGAACTTGCAACGGTTGTATCAGCGCTGGAAAAGCAGTTTCCAGAACGTGGTCAAGTTCAAGTAATTCCAATGGGATCAGTTGGTGCCAAGGTAGGTGCGATCTTGTCAGATCACGCTGATGTTTACTTTAATTCCGGTGGATTTTACGAATGGGACTTAGCCGCGCCCTTGGGTATCGCCAATCACAATGGATTAGCGGTTACTGACTGCAGTGGAAATGAAATTGAATTAAATCAAGTTAATTTGCGTGTCAAAGACATCTTGATTTCGCGCAAAGAATTAACTGCAACGATTGTCTCTGCTCTGGCACAACAATGACGCTGGCAGCAGTGAGCAAAGCGATTGCTCAAGATGAGGTAATTCAAGAATCAATTTCTGACTTAGCTGCCAAAGTTAGCCTTCGCCTTGCGCTGCCAAAGTCAGCAATTTCATACGTGACGGCAACAGTTGCCCAGAATTATCCAGTTGTGCTGATCGCAGCAACCGAACGTGCTGCGCAAGATTATGCAAATGTCTTACAGGATTTTGTGCCAGCCCAAAACATTGCAATTTTTCCAGCCTGGGAAACTTTGCCGCATGAACGCTTGAGTCCAAGTAGCGATACTGTAGGCCGGCGCATGGCGGTGTTGCGACGGTTAGTCCACCCCGATGAACTTGGACCGATCTCAGTATTGGTAACTAGTGCGCGCGCGTTTATCCAGCCAATCGTTGCTGGTTTAGGCGAAATTCCGGCACTGAACTTTGCAACTGGAGATGACCTAGCCCTAGACCAACTCGTAAGTGAACTTTCGCGACTTGGGTTTGACCGTGTTGACTTGGTCGATCGCAGAGGCCAATTCGCAGTTCGCGGTGGCATTGTGGACTTGTTTCCACCTGCAGAAGAGCACCCCCTGCGCGTGGAATTCTGGGGAGATACCGTCGAAGAGATTCGAGCATTTTCGATTGCTGATCAAAGATCATTAGGTACCGCAGTAGATCGGGTGTTTGCAACAGCCTGTCGTGAATTACTAATAACTGACGATGTGGCTAAGCGCGCAGCTAAATTAGCACAACAACACCCTGAGCTCGCAGAGATATTGGAGAAAGTTGCGGCCGGGATTGCAACCGAAGGCATGGAGAGCTTGATTCCAGTCCTGGTGCCCAAACTTGAACTGCTAATTGACGTGGTTAATCCAAAATCGGTAATTATTGAAGCCGAGCCAGAACGCTTAGAAACTCGAGCCCATGAGTTGGTTTCCACCAGTGCAGAATTTCTCGAGGCATCGTGGAGCAATGCGACTTCAGGAAATGTGACACCAATCGATTTAGGTGCAAGTGCATTTAGGGACTACCGGGAGTTGCGCGAGGCGAGCAGCACATTTGCTTGGCTGGGACTTTCAACTTTGGTTGGACCACAAGATCAATCCCCAGATTTCGAGCAAATTCGCGATTACCGATCTCGTGTTGATGAGTTTGCAACTGACATTCGCACTTGGTGGAAAGCTAAACAACAAGTCGCCGTAGTTATGGCAGGGCATGGATCAACTGAGCGATTAGTTGCGACGTTGATGGAGCTAGGTATCCCAGCGCGGCAAACTGATGTTCTCACAGCGGGACTGACTGAAGATGTAGTGGAAGTAACAGTTGGTCACTTAGAAAATGGAATTCACGTAAAGTCCGCAAACTTAGTAGTTGTAACCGAAGTTGATCTATTCGGTAGCCGTGATACCACTCGGGACACTCGCAGTTTGCCAAGTAAACGCAGATCAGTAATAGATCCGCTAACTTTAAAAAGTGGTGACTATGTAGTCCACGAACAACATGGTGTTGGCAAGTACATCGAAATGTCACAGCGCACGGTTGCAAATGCCACGCGAGAATATTTAGTGATTGAATACGCGGCCAGTAAGCGCGGGCAACGCGGAGATCGACTTTATGTTCCTAGCGACCAATTGGATCAAGTCACAAGATATGTAGGTGGCGAAGCCCCTTCGCTCAACAGACTAGGCGGTGGTGACTGGGCTGCAACTAAGTCGCGCGCCCGACGCGCAGTCCGCCAGATCGCTGGAGAACTGATTCGCCTTTATGCCGCACGCATGGCGAGTAAAGGTTTTGCTTTTTCCAGTGATACTCCGTGGCAACGCGAATTAGAAGATGCCTTCGAGTATGTGGAAACGCCAGATCAGTTAGTGACGATTGAAGAAGTAAAACGAGACATGGAAAACGATGTTCCGATGGATCGATTAGTCTGTGGCGATGTTGGATATGGAAAAACTGAAATTGCCGTACGCGCTGCCTTCAAGGCAGTTCAAGACGGAAAGCAAGTAGCAATCCTGGTACCAACCACTTTGTTGGTTCAACAACACTTTGAAACTTTCTCCCGGCGATATGCACAATTCCCGGTGAAACTAGCGGCGCTATCGAGATTTCAAACTGATTCCCAAGTCCGAGAAGTGATTGCTGGAATTACCGATGGCACTATCGACATAGTTATCGGCACTCACCGATTGTTTAACCCCGAAGTTAGATTTAAAGACCTAGGCCTCGTAATTGTTGACGAAGAACAGCGATTTGGTGTGGAACATAAAGAACATCTAAAAGCACTTCGCACAAATGTCGATATGTTGACAATGTCAGCCACTCCAATCCCGCGAACTTTAGAAATGGCGGTTACTGGCTTGCGGGAAATGTCTACGATCCAGACACCACCGGAAGAACGCCATCCAGTGCTAACCACTGTTGGACCCTATGACGAGAAATTCATCACGGCTGCAATTCATCGCGAACTCATTCGAGACGGTCAAGTCTTCTTTGTGCACAATCGAGTTGAAAGCATAAATCGAGTTGCGGCGAAGTTGGCGGAATTAGTTCCAGAAGCTCGGATCGCTGTGGCGCATGGCCAGATGAATGAACACACACTTGAACAAATAATTGTGGATTTCTGGGAACATAAATTCGACATTCTTGTATCTACAACAATTATTGAAAGTGGATTGGACATTCCAAATGCCAATACCTTAATTGTGGATCGCGCGGAAACTTTTGGACTTTCTCAACTCCACCAACTTCGGGGCCGGGTAGGTCGTAGCCGAGAACGTGGCTATGCCTATTTCTTATATGCTCCGGATCGGCCGTTAAGCGAGAATGCCCATGATCGACTTTCAACTATTGCCGCACATACTGATTTAGGTTCTGGCATGGCAGTTGCTATGAAAGATTTGGAAATTCGTGGCGCAGGAAATCTACTTGGTGGCGAGCAGAGCGGACACATTGCAGATGTTGGATTTGATTTGTATGTTCGGCTAGTCGGCGAAGCGGTTGCTGAAGTTCGATCTGGTGGCCAAATTGTTGTCGATGAAGTTGTGAAAGTTGAATTACCAGTAGATGCTCACTTGCCGCACAGCTATGTACCGGAAGAGCGCCTGCGACTTGAGGCCTATCGGCGCTTGGCAGATGCGAGAACTTTGGATGATGTAACGGCAGTTGTCGAAGAACTAGCAGATCGTTATGGCACCCTGCCAATTCCGGTAGAAACCTTAGTTTCCATTGCTCGCCTTCGAGTTAACCTGCAGGCGGTGGGCATCACAGAAGTCATCGCAACTTCGACTAGTGTGAAATTTTCACCGGTTGATCTGCCAGATTCGCGAACACTTCGCTTAAATCGCCTTTACCCAGGATCAGTGATTAAACCTGCAACACGTACGATTGTGGTACCCCGCACAAAAGGCTCGCTTATCGGTGTCGCTGAAAAGGCTTCCGATGTTGACCTAGTTGAGTGGGTTTCCACATGGGTGGCAACAGTCGTTGCTGCTGAGTAATAAAATTGAGTAATTGTTCTGCGAGAGGAAAATCCGTGAAGTTTCGTGCCATAGCAGCAGTAGTTGTAGGTGTTGCACTGGTTACTGGGTGCGCTGATACGCCAAAACTTGCTGGCAGTGCGGCAATTATTGATGGCAAGGCGATTTCTGCAGCAACAGTTTCAGAGCGGATAGACCAAGTACGGTCACAAATCCAGATTACCGACCCAGGGTTGGTTAGCGCGGTACCAAGTTTGGTTCAAATTAGCCAGCGCTCAGTCGACCACTTTGTTCTCCATGCCTTAATCGAAGAAGCTGCAAAGCGAGAAGGCATCAATATCACAGAGCAAGATGTTGTTTCTTATCGCGAAGATATTTTTGCGCAGTACACCAAAGATGCAATTGAAGCACAACTAGTAACACAAAATGCGGTGCCTACTACAGGTGTAGATGAATTCATGTTTGAGATCCTGGTGCAACGGGCACTAATGGAAAAATTCGCGCCAGGCGGAACTAAAGCTGCTCAAACTCAGGCGTTAATTGACTACATTACGAACTTAAGTCAAGAAATTGGCGTGGAACTTAATCCGCGATATGGCAAGTGGGATCCAAGTAATCTCATGAGCACACCGGGCGACAAAACTTTGTCCGTGCCATTGCCAGTTTCGTTAGGTTAATGCTTGATGAGTACGCCCGTGGAGCGTTTAGTCCAGGTGATGGATCAACTTCGCAGTCCCGGCGGTTGTCCTTGGGACGCTGAGCAAACTCATGAAAGTTTGGCACGCTATTTACTTGAAGAAACCTACGAAACTTTAGAAGCCATGGATCAGGGCGACTTAAGTTCGTTGCACGAAGAATTAGGAGACTTACTGCTCCAAGTTGTTTTCCATGCTCGGATCGCCCAAGAAACAGATCCCGAATTTTCTCTAGATGCAATTGCGCAGGGAGTAGTCGATAAATTGATTCGCCGCCACCCACATGTCTTTACAGATTTAGTTGTAAGCACTAATGAAGAACTGGAAGCAAACTGGTCCAAAATAAAGTCCGAGGAAAAGCAGCGCGAATCAGTTACAGATGGTGTTCCTATCGCAATGCCAGCATTACAACTTGCAACCCAGCTAATCTATCGAGCGCGAAATTCGGATGTTTCTGCCAGTGATTCCACCGTCAAAGAATCACTACGCCAGATCATAGGTGATACTTCACAAGAACAAATCGCGGCTTTATTAGTAGCTACTGTCGAACTCGCTCGGGAAAAAGACATAGACCCCGAGTCGGTTTTGCGCGCTGAAATGATGCGGTATCGCAGCGCAATCAGGCAGGCTGAAGGTCTGCAGAATTAAGGCCAAACACCTGTTTCAGTAGACTAGACATAAGCGAGGAAGCCTCGCCTTAGTAAAGTTTTTGGAGCTATCCAGTGTCGAGTATTGCAGATGTAAGAGCCCGCGAGATTTTAGATTCTCGCGGTAACCCAACCATTGAAGTCGAAGTAACACTTGATGATGACAGCGTGGGTCGTGCCGCAGTCCCATCTGGCGCATCCACTGGAGCATTCGAGGCAGTAGAGCTGCGCGATGGTGATGAGAGATACCTAGGCAAAGGTGTAATCAAAGCTGTAATTGCAGTTGAGGATGAAATCTTGCCGGCAATCATCGGCTTCGACGCTACTGATCAACGCTTCATCGACGAAGCAATGATTGCGCTCGATGGCACGCCAAATAAGGCTCGCCTTGGTGCTAATGCAATTCTTGGCGTATCTATGGCCGTTGCTAAGGCAGCAGCCCAATCAGCTAGTTTGCCGCTTTATCGATACATCGGTGGACCTAATGCGCATGTTTTGCCAGTACCAATGATGAACATCATTAATGGCGGAGCGCACGCAGATAGTGATGTTGATTTTCAGGAATTCATGATCGCTCCGATAGGCGCCGATTCATTCCATGACGCACTACGTATGGGCGCTGAGGTTTATCACTCACTTAAAAGCGTTTTGAAAGCAAACGGACTCTCAACTGGACTTGGCGATGAAGGTGGATTTGCACCGAACCTGCCTAGTAACCGCGCGGCTCTCGAGTTGATCTCAGAAGCTATTTCAAAAGCGGGATTCAAACTTGGTGATGATGTGGCACTTGCAATGGACGTTGCAGCAACTGAATTTTTCAAAGATGGCAGCTACCACGTTGAAGGTAAAGCCAAATCCACAGAACAGATGGTTGAGTTTTATGCACAACTTGCTAAGGATTTCCCAATTGTTTCCATCGAAGATCCATTAGCCGAAGATGACTGGGATGCTTGGGTGCATTTCACGGCAGCGATGGGCGACAAAATCCAAATTGTTGGTGACGATCATTACGTAACTAATACTGAACGCATTTCTCGTGGTATCGAGTTAAAGTCCGCAAATGCGCTACTAGTTAAAGTCAACCAAATCGGCTCGCTGACTGAAACTGCGGAATCGGTTGAAATGGCACACCGAGCTGGATTTGCCACCATGATGAGCCATCGTTCAGGTGAAACTGAAGACACCACAATTGCTGATTTAGCCGTGGCATTTAACTGCGGGCAAATTAAGAGTGGTGCACCAGCTCGTACGGACCGAGTTGCTAAGTACAACCAGTTATTGCGTATCGAAGAAGACCTAGACGAAGCGGCGCGATACGCCGGACGTGGCGCATTTCCTCGTTTTAAGGGCTAAACAAGGCAGACTTATTACGTGTCATCTTCTCCAAGAATCTCACCGAGAATAAATTCGCGCGCAATCGCGATGATCCTTGCTGGCGTTTTTGTCATGCTGACCTTGGCAGTGCCACTACGGGCGTTGATACAAGAGCGACGTGAAATTAAATCATTGGCGCAACAGGTCACGGCGCAACAGACCACTATCGATGAGTTAAATAACCGACGGGCGCGCTTGGCTGATGCAGCTTACCTGCAATCGCTGGCGCGGGAACGACTTAATTATATGTTTCCAGGCGAAATCGGGTTTGTAGTTCTAGACGAAGAGACTAATACTGCGATCTCTGGTGTTTCTGGAGCGTTAGTCCCGAACAATGATGAATCTTGGTACTCAAAACTTTGGACCAGCACCAAACTTGCAGATCAACCACCAGCCGCAAATGATCCATTGGTTGTGCAATCAGACGACCTACCTCAGTAGTTCCCATGCTTTCGCCAGAAGATTTTGCAGCAGTTGCGGCACAACTAGGTCGCGAACCCCGCAGTGTCATTGATGTTGCTCATAGGTGTTCTTGCGGTCAGCCCGATGTTTTGAAAACCGCACCTCGCTTAGATGATGGAACTCCGTTTCCAACCTTGTATTACATGACCTGCCCTAAAGCCACTGGTGCGATTGGGACTTTAGAAGCCAATGGAGTGATGAAAGATCTTGCTGATGCACTAGCTGCAGATCCAGAGTTAACTGCTGACTATGAAAAAGCACATGAAATTTATCTGCAAGAACGTGAAGCCATCGAGCACGTTACTGAAATTGCCGGAATCAGTGCCGGGGGAATGCCTACTCGAGTCAAATGTCTACATGTATTAATTGGTCATTCTTTGGCGGCTGGACCTGGTGTTAATCCGCTAGGTGATCGGGCGCTAGCAATGCTTAAAGACTGGGGACAAACAGGACCTTGTGGCGGTGATGACCTTGCGGGTAGCAGCGATTGATTGTGGCACCAATTCAATTAGGTTATTAATCGCCGACATCGACGATGGAAAATTAACAGATGTTGTGCGGACGATGATTATTGTTCGACTTGGTGAAGGGGTAGACCAAAGTGGTCAATTCTCACAAGCTGCACTGCAACGAACTTTTGCTGCAGTTGAGACCTATGCGGACTTGATTACTAAACACGAACCAACCCAGATTCGGTTTGTTGCAACTAGTGCGAGCCGTGATGTCTCAAACCGCGCTGAGTTCGTCGCGGGAATAGTTTCCAGATTAGGAATTGAGCCAGATGTCATCAGCGGCGATGAAGAAGCCGAACTTTCTTTCCTTGGTGCAACCGCGGATTTAGTCAATGATGCGAATCCACCCGAAGCGCCATTTTTAGTTGTAGACATCGGTGGTGGCTCTACTGAATTTGTCTTAGGAACTACAAGGCCAACCGCTGCAATTAGTACCAATGTTGGGTGCGTACGGATGACCGAACGTCACTTAGTTAGCGATCCACCTACTGCAACACAAATCTCCGCAGCTACTGCCGACATCGAAGCAGCAATTGACTTGGCATGGGAGGCAGTGCCAGTAGCTCAAGCGCACAGCCTGATCGGCCTAGCTGGTTCCGTTACCACTGTGGCTGCTTTGGCGCTTGGGCTATCTAAATACGATCCCAGCGCAATTCACGGAAGTCGAATCTCGGCATCTGAAGTGCACCGTGTGACTCAAGACTTACTAGCCATGACACGAGCAGATCGGGCTAAGTTAGGCCCGATGCACGAGGGCCGGATTGACGTAATTGCCTCCGGTGCACTGGTCCTCGATCGCATCATGGCCAGAGCCGAGATGGCCGAAGTCGTAGTATCTGAGCGCGACATCCTAGATGGCATTGCCCGCGCACTAGTTTCTAACCCCAGTTAGGAACTTTTGGCATTACCTGTCAGGATTAAGCGGTGGAAAACACCACGCCCCTGTAGCCCAATCGGTTAGAGGCACACGACTTAAAATCGTGCCAGTGTCGGTTCAAGTCCGACCAGGGGTACCAAATCCTAGGGTTTAGAAAGCTAGGTTTAGGGGTAGAAATACCACAAGTCGAGGGTCAAAAAGATTCTCAACGGGAGGAATAAATGAGTAATCCAGTATTAGTTCGCGCCACCGGCGAAACTTTAAATCCAGACACCGGTGCAATGACATCGCCAGCTTTCACCGGCGCCCGAATGACGATGGATGATGTCATCGTTAAAACTGGGATGCTGTTTGTAATTCTGTTGGTCGGCGCTTTCGTTGGTTGGTCAATTCCAAGCCTAACTTTCCCAGCACTTTTTGTAGGGCTGGGACTTTCCTTAGCAAACATCTTTAAAAAGGAAGTCAGCCCAGCTTTAGTGCTGGCTTACGGCGCAGCTGAAGGTGTATTCTTGGGCGGCATTAGCAAGTGGTATTCCATGGCTTATGCCGATACCGCGCCAAACTTAGTTTCGCAGGCGGTAATGGGAACGCTAATTGCATTCGGCACCATGTTGTTCCTGTACAAGTCCGGAATCATCAAAGTTAATGGCAAGTTCAAAAAGGTATTCATGGTTGCCATGGTTTCGTATCTGGTGATTGCTGTTGCATCTTTGATTTCGAGCTTCTTTGGCGTGGGTAGTGGCTGGGGCTTCTACGGCGTTGGCCAGCTTGGCTT
>CANJRK010000010.1 GCA_947476765.1 Actinomycetota bacterium | reverse complement strand
TGTGTCGTTATTTGGCCAAATGAGCAATTTCAGGAATACGCAGAAGGCTTGCGTCGCCGTTCCCAAAATAACGAAAAGGTTCGGGCCTACACTCGAGTTTTCTTCTCGTCAGCTTTTGATGACAGCGCAGATAAGCAAGGTCGAGTAACTATCCCCGCTCCGCTTCGGGAATGGGCAGGACTGGATCGCGACCTAGTTGTAGTTGGCGCTGATACCCGAATCGAAGTTTGGGCAACGGTTGCTTGGAATCAGTACTTGGCTGTGCAAGAACCTGGCTTTGCATCACTTGATGAAGACATAATGCCATGAACTTAATTTGCGCTATTCAAAATCAAACAGAACTGTCAGTAACTTCTGATGCTGCCTGTGGCCTCTGGCCGTTGGCTCGAACCTGGCGCACCTTCCCCGGTGCCAGGCTCTCCAACGGCCAGGGACTAGAGACAGCAGCAAGATTTGATGTGGCCTAATGTCCACATTCACGCACGTACCAGTTTTGCGCCAACGTTGCCTGGATCTCCTGTCACCGGCGATTAGTGCCGAAGGTGCAGTACTTGTTGATGCCACCTTGGGATTAGGCGGCCACACTGAATCCGCATTACTTGAGTTTCCGAACTTACGTGTTGTCGGAATAGATCGAGACCCTGAGGCGTTGGCTCACTCGCAAGAACGCTTAGCTCGGTTTGCTCCGCGTGTGGATTTTGCGTTAGCAGTTTACGACGAGATTGCTGAAGTCTTGGCAAATTTGAATATCAAACATGTGCAAGGCATCCTTTTTGACCTTGGTGTCTCATCAATGCAACTTGATAAAGACGAGCGGGGATTTACATACTCACGTAACGCACCACTTGACATGCGAATGAATGGCACAGTTGGTCAAACTGCAGCTGATGTTGTTAATTCATATGACTACGCGAACTTGGCCCGAATTCTGCGCGAGTATGGCGAAGAGCGATTTGCTAGTCGCGTTGCAAATGCAATAATTCGCGAACGTGAAGTGCAACCTTTTACTACTAGTGATCGTCTTGTTGCAGTAGTACGTGACGCAATACCGGCAGCAACACGTCGCACAGGTGGGAATCCAGCAAAGCGAACCTTCCAGGCCTTGCGAATAGAAGTAAACGAAGAATTGAGTGTTCTTGAACGCGCAATCCCATCTGCACTTGATTGCCTTGATTTGGATGGCCGAATCGTTGTGCTTTCGTATCACTCCCTGGAAGACCGCATCGTGAAGAATTCCTTCCGGGTTGGTACGGAATCAAAGACTCCAGTAGATATGCCATTTGTTCCCGAGTCGGACAAACCTTGGCTGCAACTTTTAACTCGTGGCTCTGAGTCAGCTAGTGATGTCGAAGTTGCAGAAAATTCTCGCGCTACTTCAGTTCGCCTACGGGCAGCGCAACGAATAGGGGAGGCAGCATGAGCGCAATGCCAGCTCGCACTCCAGCCCTTGCACCTATTCCGCGCAAATCACGCACTATGCGCAAACTGTCCTTAGTTAAGCCGCTCATCAAACCAATAGTTTCGCCAATTGCGCAAGCTATTCCAGTGGGTGTGCCACAAGGTAGAGCCAGTAAGCGCACATTCCTATTCATAATTATCGGAATGATAATTTCTGGAATGATGCTCCTGCTCTATATCAATACACTTGCCGCACAAGCATCTTTTCAAAAGCACGCATTGCAAATTCAGTTGAGTCAAATGACTGCAGAGGAACAATCGATTGCAAGTGCAGTTGCCGCCGGCGAGTCGCCAGCGAACCTCCTGAAGACTGCTCAAAAAATGGGAATGGTCCCAGCTCAAACTCCGGTTTTCTTGCGTCTTTCGGATCGTAAAATTCTTGGTAAGCCAGTTCCAGCAGTGGCCCAGGTGCCGTGATGAGTGCACCTAATCCACCACGTGCCCAGCGCCCCCTACAGCCAGGACGTCGACCGGCGCCAGTGCAGTCAGGTCCTGCAATGGTGGAACTTGAAAGTCCACGCAAGCGAATTAGATTTACAACCATAGTTTTCCTAATCGTGATGTCGATATACATGACGCGATTGGTGGAGTTACAAATTGTGCGCGGTCCAGAGCTAGCGGCAACTGCACAAAATTCTCGATTGCAAACTTTGACACTTCCAGCTTTGCGGGGAAACTTTACTGATGCCAATGGAGTTCCTATTGCAACAACGGTAATGGCTCGCAACGTAACGGTGGACCCAAAACTAATCACCGATCCAGCCGGAACCGCAGCTGCACTTTCGCCGATTCTAAAGATTTCGGTCGCAGACATTACGAAAAGCATTACGGTTGACTCAAGGTTTTCCTATGTTGCCAAGCGAGTTAAGCCAGAAACTTGGAAAGCCGTCGCTGAACTTGGAATTCCTGGCGTGTTTAGTGAACCAACTACAAATCGGGTTTATCCCAACGGATCATTGGCAGCAACTGTGGTTGGTTATGTTGGCGCCGAAGGTACCGGTCTTGGTGGCCTGGAGTACGGCCTAAACAAGCAGCTAATGGGTACTGATGGGAAGTTAACCGTTGAGCGCGTTAATGGTCGAGAAATTCCTGCAAGTGAGCGGCAAAATATCGACCCGATTAATGGATTATCAGTTCGCTTAACGATCGATTCAGACTTACAGGCAATGCTTGAGAAGACGTTAGGCGAACAAGTGGTTGCAACTGGTGCCGAGGGTGGTGTATCGGTAATCATGGAGCCAAGTACTGGAAATATTTTGGCCATGGCAACCTATCCAACTTTTAATCCAAACAAACCATTTGCAACGGACGACAGAGCCAAGCGCAATACGACAGTCACTGACGTATTTGAGCCTGGCTCCACGAGCAAAGTCATGACAATGGCCTCAGTCATTGAAGAGGGTGGTGCGACCCCGGCTACCAAGATAAAAGTGCCAAACCGCCTAAAGCGCGGTGGTACTTCTTTCAAGGACTACAACGAACATGGTGTATTGCACCTAACTTTGGCAGGGGTCTTGGCAAAGTCAAGTAACATAGGCACAATTCTTGCCTCCGAAACAATTGGCCAAGAAAAGCTGTACAAGTATCTAAAGAAATTTGGAATTGGCCAATCAACTGGCATGAACTTCCCTGGTGAAAGTACTGGCTCACTTCCCGACATAAATAATGAAAACCAATGGTCCGCCACCACGTTTCCAACTCTGGCATTTGGGCAAGGTTTATCCGTGAACGCAGTTCAAGCTACGAGTGTATTTGCCACTATCGCTAATGATGGTGTGCGGATGCTGCCGCGACTAATCGCAGGGTATTCAAATGCGGAGGGCGTTTATGAGCCGAGCACCATTGATGAGGGCGTTCGAGTAGTTAGTGCTGATACCGCCAAGACGGTTCGCGAAATGCTGGAAGGCGTCGTATCAGAAGACGGCACTGCAAAAAATATGAAAATCCCTGGGTATCGTGTAGGCGGTAAAACTGGTACTGCAAACAGATATGACCAAGAAACTGGTGGGTATAGCGGGTACACCTCGTCATTCATTGGAATGGCACCTGCTGAAAAGCCCGCATTGGTTATGAGCGTAAGTATTCATAATCCGAAAACCAGCACTTATGGCAGTGTCGTTGCAGGACCGGTATTCAAAAAAGTTATGACTTATGCCTTAGCGCATAGGAAAGTGCCGCCTTCAACATCCAAGCCGCCTAAGTTACCAGTTGAGTGGTAGGCCCGGTGCCTCATGACAATACGCCCAGCAAAAATTCGTACTGCTCTAAGTGAACTATCCAGGCTGGTATCTGCTAGTTGCGTCGGGGATGTGGACGTCTTTGGAATCTCACATGATTCGAGAGACATACAATCCGGAGACCTATATGTTGCGCTAGCTGGGGCCAATACACATGGCGCAGAATTTATCGAGCAAGCAATTGCAAATGGCGCGGTTGCCGTTGCTTCAGATGCGCACGGGATTTCGATCGCGCAACAATTTGATCTGCCGACAATCGAACTAACAAATCCGCGTATCGACATGGCGCACTTAGCAGCCCAAATTTATGGCCACCCGGAAACTAAGTTATCGATTACTGGAGTGACTGGTACAAATGGCAAGACAACGACGACTCATATGTTGCGTTCGATTTTTCTTGATTCCAGCAATCATGTTGGAGTAATCGGAACGCTAGGTACTTATCTGGATGAGGAGTGCATCCCAGGAGCGCGCACAACTCCAGAATCAACTGATTTGTATGCCTTGCTTGCAGTGATGGTAGAGCGCGGCATAACTCACGTTTTCATGGAGGTCTCTAGTCATGCCTTGGCATTACACAGAGTCGTTGGATTGAAATTTGACGTTGCAATATTTACAAATCTCACGCAGGATCACCTGGATTTCCATGGATCAATGGAAAACTACTTCGCTGCTAAAGCAAGGCTATTTACTCCAGAATATGCGCGGTCATCTGTAATTTGTACTGACGATAATTGGGGACAAGAACTGCTTACTAATGTTCGAATACCAGCAATTTCAGTTGGGAGTAGTGGTGATTGGATCACAACTAAAGCAACTTCAAATGCCAGCGGCATGACCGTACAAAACTTAAAGCTTCCAAATGGTGATTCAATAAATCTTCAAGTAAACATGCTTGGTACCTACAATGCGACGAATGCAGCATGTGCGCTTATTGCCAGTGAATTATTGGGTAACCCACTAGCGGCAAGCTTGAAGTCACTTGAACATATTCGGGCAATTCCAGGTCGTCTGGAAAAAGTTGAAATTTCTAGCGCGGGTACCGCGATCATTGATTATGCCCATACCCCAGATGCCGTTGCCACAGTGCTAACGGTGATTCGAGACTCAAATCCACAAAAGATTATTACCGTAATCGGTTGCGGCGGAGATCGCGATACTCAAAAACGTCCAATGATGGGGAAAATTGCTTCTCAGTTATCTGATGTTGTAATTGTGACTGACGATAATCCACGATCTGAAAATCCATCTGAAATTCGATCCGCGGTACTTACTGGGACAGTTGAGGGCTCGGCACAAATTCAGGAAATTGGAAATCGACGAGAAGCTATTGCACTAGCGCTGCGAATGGCACGAGACGGTGACGTTATCGCCGTACTTGGTAAAGGTCATGAAACTGGTCAAGAAATAGCTGGTGAAGTTTTTCCATTTGATGACCGACTTGTCGTTGCGCAGGAGTCAGCCAATGTATGACTTAACTCTTAGGCAAATCGCTGACATAGTGGGTGGACAACTAGTTGGCAACGCTGGCTTAGTTATTTCTGGAGTCACTACGGATTCTCGAAAGTCATCGCGTGGCGATCTATTTTGCGCAATCGTCGGAAGCCGAGTTGATGGCCACGATTGCAGCGATGAGGCGATGGCATTGGGCGCCGTAGCTTCACTTGTTTCCCGTGATGTATCGGGACCTCATGTATTAGTACCGGAATCACCGGATCATTTGGACCCAGTAGTTCATGCGCTTGCAAAACTTGCTACTCATGTTCGCAAGCTAATGGTCAATGTAGAAGTAATTGGGATAACTGGTTCATCAGGAAAAACTTCAACAAAAGACATGATTGGTCAAGTTTTGTCACACGCGGGCCGAACTCATGCACCAGCTGGTTCGTTAAACAACGAATTAGGTTTACCGCTAACTATCCTCTCCGCTCCTGCCGACCTGCGCTATTTAGTTACCGAGATGGGAATGAGAGGGATGCATCAAATCACTTATCTGTGCAGCATTGCTTTCCCATCTATCGGCGTAGTAACAAATGTTGGACACGCTCATATTGGTGAAGTTGGTAGTGTCGAAAACATTGCTAAGGCCAAATCAGAATTAATCAGGGCATTGCCTGCAGATGGGGTGGCCGTTTTAAACGCCGACGACCTACGCGTTTCTGCGATGCGCACTATGACCGAAGCAACGATTTTCAGTTACGGATTTAATCCCGATGCGGATGTTCGCGCTGAGAAAGTGATGATCAATTCACACGGCACTTATGATTTCGAGTTAGTTTATGGTGGCAATCGTGTGGCAACTTCAATTCCGATGCTTGGTGAGCACAACATTTCAAATGCCTTAGCTGCTGCCACAGTTGGCTTAGCCGTTGGCATGGAATTGAAAGATATTGCACATGCACTTACTGAATTAAAACAAGTGAGTAATTGGCGCATGGAAGTTACTCAGCTACCAGGTCGCTTAACGCTTATCAACGATGCCTACAACGCAAATCCTGAATCAATGACCGCAGCACTCGAAACTCTGGCAGGCATTCCGGCCGAAGGAAAAACATGGGCAGTGGTGGGGAAGATGCATGAATTGGGTGACGCGAGTAACCAATTACATGAACAGGTAATTGCACATGCGAATGACCTTGGAATATCACAGGTTGTGGCTGTTGGTGCTGCCGCGGACAGTTATGGACTAGGAAGCCAAGATGGATCAGGCGGAAAATCGGTGTGGTTACACGATTTTGCAGCAGCGAGCGACTACATTGTCAATGGAGTGAACTCTGGCGATGTGTTGCTGTTTAAGGCCTCACGCGCTGAACAATTTGAGTTGCTCGCCAAAGATATTGAAGATCGCCTGCGCAAGAAGTGGAGCCAACAGTGAAACTGGTCGTGCTCGCTGGTGCGTTAGCCACTTTGTTTTCGCTAGTTGGAACTCCGCTACTAATTAACTTGTTACGCAAGCGCGGAATTGCCCAAGCAATTCGGGAATCAACTGAGGATGTGCACTACCCAGAACATGCCAGCAAGCGTGGCACTCCTTCTATGGGCGGGGTAGCAATCGTTGGCTCAGTTGTTCTGGCATATTTTCTTGCACACTTGATCGTAATGCGACCGCCAACAGCTTCTGGATTGCTAGCAATCTACTTAATGGTTGCACTTGGCTTGGTAGGTGTTGCTGATGATTACCTAAAAATCTTCAAACAGCGCAGTACTGGGATTCGGGCCCGGACCAAGTTACTTGGTCAAGCAGCAGCTGCGTTATCGTTTGGATATTTAGCAATGCAGTTCCCGGATGAGAGTGGAAATACTCCGGTAAGTAACGCGATTTCTTGGGTTCGTGATACGGAATGGATGTTGCCCTCTGCGGTCTTATTGCTTTGGATTTGGTTTTTAGTAACTGGAATTACTAATGGCGTTAATTTGACTGATGGCCTTGACGGACTTGCAATTGGAGCCGCACTACTTTCATTTGTCGCTTATACCGTGATGTCGATTTGGCAATACGGACAAAGTTGTTTCTGGGGTGACATTCCAAGGTGTTACACCGTTCGAGACCCCCTGGACTTAGCAGTATTTTCAGCAGCCGTGGCTGGTGCCTGCTTTGGATTCCTGTGGTGGAACTCAAGCCCTGCGCGAATCTTCATGGGGGATACCGGATCTTTGGCATTGGGTGGCGGGCTTGCTGCGCTGGCACTCATGACACGAACGGAATTATTGCTTGGTCTAATCGGTGGACTTTTCGTATTGATCACCCTTTCCGTTATTGCTCAAGTTGGATCATTCAAACTCACGGGTAGAAGAGTTCTGCAAATGGCACCACTGCACCACCACTTTGAAATGAAAGGTTGGCCCGAGGTATTGATCGTGGTGCGATTCTGGATTATTCAGGGGCTTTGTGTCGGAGCTGGTATGGCATTGTTCTATGCCGAGTGGGTTCGGCAGTAAATAAAATGACTTCCCTGAATTTAGATGATTTAACGCGTACCAGCGACTGGTCTCAGATCCGCGTATGTGTTGTTGGACTTGGAGTTGCTGGGTTTGCCGCTGCCGATGCATTGGTGAACTTAGGTGCTGAAGTAATCGTGCTCGATGCCGCCACCGGTGAGCGCCAGAAAGAACGCGCCACAATTTTAGAAATTCTTGGAGCACACGTACTTCTAGGGGAAGATAGCGAACTTCCTGAAGGCATCAACTTACTAGTTCTCTCACCCGGGGTATCGCCGCTAGCACCAATTGTGGTTGCCGCCCAAAAAGTGAATCTGCCGATTTGGGGCGAACTTGAATTAGCTTGGCGACTGCGTGACCCAAAACATCCTGCCCCATGGCTATTAATAACGGGCACTAACGGAAAAACTACGACCACATTAATGTTGGAGTCGATTCTGCTTGCTGCGGGTAAACGAACTGTTGCAGCCGGCAACATTGGACGCTCACTTGTTGAAGTAGTTATGGATCCAACGCCGTGGGATGTCCTTGCAATTGAAGTTGGAGCCCCGCAACTTCCATTCGTGCACACGATTTCTCCGCAAGCGGCCGTTTGTTTAAATTTAGCCGAAGACCATATTGATTTGTTTGGAACTTTTGCTGCATATCGAGATGCAAAAGCTCGAGTCTATGAACGTTGCCAAGTGGCTGCCATTTTCAATCTCGCAGACGAAGAAACAATTCGAATGGTTGAACAAGCTGAAGTTGTAGAGGGTTGCCGAGCTATCGGGTTTACCGCTGGGATCCCTGACATCTCGATGGTGGGAGTAGTAGAAGAGTTTTTGGTTGATCGGGCATTCTTGGAAAATCGTCGAGAAGCAGCATTGGAACTTGCCGAGATCACAGATTTAGCAATACCGGCCGCACACAACATTGCTAATGCTTTAGCTGCCTGTGCTCTTGCTCGCGCACATGGGGTAGACGCTCGAGCGATTCGAGATGGACTTCGTGCCTGGCAACCTGCGCCACATCGCATTGCACATGTTGGACAGGTTGCAGGCGTTGACTATATAGATGACTCAAAAGCTACAAATACTCATGCGGCTGCTACCTCATTAGCTGCCTATGAGTCAGTTGTCTGGATTGCTGGCGGCATGGCTAAAGGTCAAGATTTTGACCAGCTTGTCCTTGACAATGCCCATCGAATGCGAGCCGCAGTCCTACTAGGCATAGACCAGGAATTGATTGCCGCAGCCTTAGAGCGACACGCACCGAATGTCCCGATTCATCGCGTGACTACAAAGGAAACTAATGCAATGGAGATTGTTGTTAGCAAGGCCGCGAGCGTGGCCATTGCTGGTGACACCGTACTTTTAGCGCCGGGCTGCGCCTCTTGGGATATGTTCCGAGATTACTCAGCTCGCGGCGAGGCATTTGCTGATGCAGTAGCAGGACTAAAAAAATGACCGCTACCCGACCGGTAAAGCGAAACAGCCCAGACGGTGGCCTATCTGCTCGACTGGAACATCCGATGCTGCATTATCAAGTCTTATTAGGCGCAACTGGATTTTTGCTTGCCTTGGGAATCGTTATGGTCGCATCCGCCTCAAGCGTTTACTCGTATCAACAAAACAATGGCAACTCGTGGGCATTGGCAACTCGACAATTAGTTTTCGCCATAATTGGCGTGTTCTTAATGATTGCGGTTTCGAAAATGCACGTAGATGCAATCCGGCGTTGGTCAACACTTTTCATGCTCGTAGTCGGTGCGTTGCTCGTAGCTGTTTTGGTGATTGGAACGGCAGTGCATGGGCAAAAGAACTGGATTGAATTCGGCGGACCATTTCGAATTCAGCCATCTGAGTTTGCAAAGTTAGCCATTGTCATGTGGGGTGCTGACATCCTGGATCGCAAATATCATCTGCTTGAGCAACGGGATCATTTGCTTATTCCAGTATTTCCTGTGTCTGTTGGAGTTTTGGCTTTAGTGGTATTACAAGGTGACCTTGGAACGGCAATGGTACTGATGCCAATTATGGCTTCACTACTTTATTTTGTCGGAGCGCCACGAAAGTGGTTCATGGTTATGGGAGCAATGGGCCTAGCTGCAATTGCTGCATTGTCAATCGCTGCGCCCTACCGAATGGCACGCTTTACTTCTTGGCTTGACCCCCAGGCCGATGCGCAAGGCACTGGCTTCCAAGTTATTCACGGCCAACAAGCTCTTGGTTCAGGTGGCTGGTGGGGAGTTGGCTTGGGTGGTTCGCGCGAGAAGTGGGGAACTTTGCCTGAGGCGCACACCGACTTTATATATGCAGTACTGGGCGAAGAATTGGGAATCTTAGGAACCATATTGGTTTTGCTGCTGTTTTGTGCAATTGCAATTGTTGGGTTGCGGATTGCTCGGGGGACCGACGAGGCCTTTATTCAAATTGCTTCACTTGGAATTGTTACTTGGATTATCACCCAGGCGCTTGTCAACATCGGCGCAGTTTTAGGTATCTTGCCAATTACTGGAGTACCGCTGCCGCTCGTAAGCTATGGCGGGTCGTCTCTGATTCCAACGTTATTAGCAATGGGAATCCTCATGGCCTTTGCCAAGCATGAGGCCTACATGCAGGAACAGCGCTAGCGTGAACATAGTTCTCGCAGGTGGTGGCACTGCGGGCCACATTGAACCTGCTCTCAACTTGGCTGACCAACTTCAGCTAATTGACGCTGAAATCAATATCACACTTCTTGGCACTTCGCGTGGCCTGGAAGTTGATTTGGTTCCAGCGCGTGGATATCGACTTGAGTTAATTCCTGCGGTACCGCTGCCACGAAAGTTGAGCGGTGATTTAGTAACGCTGCCAACAAGATTGCGTTCTGCAATTAAACAAACACGAGATGTGTTACACAAATTAGAAGCTGATGTTGTTGTTGGTTTCGGTGGATATGTTTCAATCCCCGCTTACTTAGCAGCTCGTGGTGAATTCCCAATTGTGGTACATGAAGCGAATGCTAGAGCTGGGTTAGCAAATCGTGTGGGTGCTCGTTTTGCGGATGCAGTTGCTGAAACCGTTTCTGGCAGTTTGCCACGTGCAGAACTTATTGGAATTCCACTTCGTAAATCTATCGAAAACTTAAATCGGAGTGAGTTACGCCAAGCGGCTCGTGAAAAATTTGGCATCTCAAATTCAGCAAAATGCATTTTAGTTTTTGGTGGCTCACAAGGTGCAGTTAAGTTGAATACCGTAATTGGTGACTGCTTAGCTGCGAATGTGTTTGCAGATGTAGTTGTATTACATTCAGTTGGTAAAAAGAATGAATTCTGCGCGCCTGAGTCCAGTGCCTACCGCCCACTTAAATATATTGATCAAATGGAACTTGCGTACAGCGCTGCAGATTTTGTAATCTCGCGTGCAGGTGCCATGACAGTTGCAGAGTTAACTGCGGTTGGATTGCCTGCTTGTTTTGTTCCACTGCCAATTGGTAATGGCGAACAGAGCTTAAATGCTGGACCTGTCGTTGCGGCCGGGGGAGCAATGCTGGTGCCTGATTTAGAATTTTCCGTCGAGTTTGTGCGTGACGAAGTTATGCCAATTGTGCTTGATGACAGTCGTCTGCAAACTATGGCGACGGCAAGTGCCGCCTTAGGTCATAGAAATTCCGCAGCGCTGCTTGCAGAATTAGTAATAACAGTTGCGCGAAAGGGAAAAGAATGACATTTCTTTTGGGGCGCGTTCACATTGTTGGCATTGGTGGCGCTGGAATGAGCGGAATCGCTCGCGTTTTACTTGCCCGCGGAATCGCAGTGTCAGGAAGCGACGCCAAAGATTCCCGCAGACTGCAAGCCCTAAAACCTTTAGGCGGAACCGTCTTCGTCGGCCATGACGCAGGACAGTTAGAAATTGCTGGATCAAAACCTACCTGCGTTGTTGTCTCAACTGCGATCAATGCCGATAACCCTGAAGTGGCAGCTGCCACCGAACTGGGAATTCCGGTGATTAGTCGCGCAACTGCCTTGGCCGAGTTGTTAACAGATGCCAGCACAATTTCAGTTGCTGGAACTCATGGCAAGACGACGACTACATCTATGGTTACCGTGATCTTACAAAATGCTGGCAAAGATCCCTCTTTTGTAATCGGATCCGAGATGAATGAATCTGGAAGTAATGCACACCAAGGAACCGGCGAACTCTTTGTAGTTGAAGCTGATGAAAGTGATGGAACATTCCTGGTCCTACCTACGACGGTCGGTATTGTCACTAACGTTGAGCCAGACCACTTGAATTACTGGGGCACCTATGAAGCGGTAGAGCAGGCCTTCGTAGATTTCATTGTTGGCACTAAATCGCGCAATGGCTGTGCAATTGCGTGTGGCGATGATGCTGGTGCTAAAACCGTGACTAGTAGAGCTCGCGAACTAGGCGCCAAGGTAATCACATATGGCCAGAACTCAGATAATGATGCTGTTTTAACTTTGCTCCCGTCAGGTAAAGTTGGCTCAAAATTCACAATCACATATCAGGGGCAAGTACATGGCCCAATTGAGTTGCAAGTCCCAGGCGCACATAATGCGCTAAATGCAACTGCTGCATTTGTTGCCGCGCTAGAGCAGGGTTGTACATCGCAAGAAGGAATTAGTGGACTGCAGAGTTTTACTGGAACACATCGCAGATTTGAATTTCGAGGTGAAGTATCCGGTGTTCGCGTTTTCGATGACTACGCACATCACCCAACCGAGATTGACGCTGTGTTACGAGCCGCTCGCACAGTGGTTGGGAATGGACGGGTACTAGCTGCATTCCAAGCTCACCATTATTACCGAACTGCCTTGTTCTCGAAAGAATTTGGTCAAGCATTAGGGCTGGCTGACTTTGTAGTAGTTCTTGAAGTTTTTGCACCAGGGGAGACACCAATACCTGGGGCATCTGGCAGCACAATGGCGAACAATGTTCCGTTACCTGCTGCCCAAGTTGTATTTGAACCGTCATGGTCGCTGGTAGCTACACACTTAGTGAATAATGCTCAGCCAGGTGACATCATCATGACTTTAGGTGCAGGTGACATCGGCATGATGTGTTCGGAAATATTGACATTGCTGGAAGCGAAATAATGTCTCAAACCGTTCGCCCAGCAACGCCAAAACGAATCCGCAAATCAAAATTGCCCTGGCTGATTTGGTTATTACTAGTTGCTGTGTTGGCAACTTGGTGGAGTTTGTATCAATCCAAATGGTTTACGGCCCAAGAAGTCACTATTACTGGAAATTCTCGACTCACTGTTGAGCAAATTACGGCAGCAGCAGCGATTCCAATTGGAAATTCCTTGATGTCGATCAATACCGGATCAGTGACAAATCAGTTAACTGCGCTGCCAGAGGTTAAGTCGGCTACCGTAGAGCGCGGTTGGCCGCATGCGATAGTCATTACTGTTACAGAGCGCACCCCAATAGCAGTTGCAGCGACTGCGGCCGGATACAACCTGATTGACTCCGAAGGCGCAAATGCTGGAGTTGTGGCTGCACCGCCAGCCAAGTTATTAGTTATTTCTGCCCAACCTGATAGTCCAGCAATGACAAGTGCAATTCAAGCCTTAGCTGCAATTCCGGCTAAGTGGAAATTAGCCGGACTTAGCGCGGTCACGCAAGACAGTGTGGTGGCAACTTTAGGAAATGGGGTCGTCATCACTTTTGGATCGGGCGAACGTGCCTCTGACAAAGTTGACGTTGCGCAAGCTCTGATGGAAAAGGGTTACAAGGTAATTAATGTCAGCGCCCCTGATGCGCCAACCGTACTTCCTTAACTAAGTTAGACACGCCATAGGTAAATCACGCTAAATCACCCGACCAACCCG